>CAUJDL010000038.1 GCA_963169635.1 Bacteroidota bacterium | reverse complement strand
CTTTTAAAATATTGATTTTACTTTTATTAAATTTATTCAAAGCATACTCTAATGTAATATGCAATTCTGTTTGGTTAGTACCAGGCAATTCAAACATTGCATCTGTTAAAATGCTTTCGCAAATACTACGTAAGCCTCTTGCACCTAATTTATATTCAAGAGCTTTTTTTACCATAAAGTCTAAAGCATCTTCATCAATGTTTAGTTTAATATTTTCTAACTCAAACAGTTTAGTAAATTGTTTTAATAAAGAGTTTTTAGGCTCAGTTAAAATACTTCTAAGCGTTTCTGCATCTAAAGGATTTAAGTGAGTTACTACAGGTAAGCGACCAAGTAATTCTGGTATTAAACCAAAGCTTTTTAAATCTTGTGCATTTACAAATTGTAATAAATTTTTGCGTTGTATTTCTTGCTCAGTTCTATTTATATTAAAGCCAATAGCATTGGTATTAATTCTTCTGCTAATAATTTTATCTATACCATCAAATGCACCACCACAAATGAATAAAATATTTTTAGTATCAATTTTAATCATTTTTTGTTCAGGATGTTTTCTGCCTCCTTGAGGTGGTACTAAAACTTCTGTACCTTCTAACATTTTTAATAAACCTTGTTGTACACCTTCGCCACTTACATCTCTTGTTATAGAAGGGTTGTCATTTTTACGAGCTATTTTATCAAGTTCATCTACATATACAATACCTCTTTCTGCAGCAGTAACATCATAATCGCAATTTTGTAATAATCTGGTAAGCATACTTTCTACATCTTCGCCTACATAACCTGCTTCTGTAAATACAGTAGCATCTACAATTGCAAAAGGTACATTAAGCATACGTGCAATACTTTTGGCTAATAAAGTTTTTCCTGTACCAGTTTCGCCAACCATAATAATATTGCTCTTCTCAATTTCTACATCATTAATTATTTGCTTTTGCGATATTCTTTTATAGTGATTATATACAGCAACTGCTAATACTTTTTTAGTATCATCTTGCCCAATAACATAATCATCTAAAAACTTTTTAATTTCTGTAGGTTTACGAATGGTAAACTTTGTATTGTTAGTATTATTTTTATTAGGTGTTGCACCATGTAATTCTAGTTTAATAATATCAATAGCATGTTCTACACAATCTTCACATATGTGTCCTTCTTGTCCTGCAATAAGTATTTTAACTTCATCTCTTCCTCTACCACAGAATGAGCAATGTAAATGACTTTGTTTTGCCATAGCTAATGATTAAATAATCTAGTTTTTATATAAAACACTAAATTAAAGTAAAATATTGTGTATCTATAAACTAATACACAAAGTTATGTTTGTTTAGGATAGAAAGTAATATACAGTGATAAAGTTTAACAATTAAAGTTTATCCATAATATCATCTACAATACCATAGTTTACAGCTTCTTTAGCATCCATCCAATAATCTCTGTCAAAATCTTTTAATATTTGTTTTACAGTTTTACCACAATTTTCTGCTAAAATTTTTGCACCAATTAATTTGGTTTTTTCTATTTGTGTAGCTTGAATTTCAATATCGGCACTCGTAGCTTGATAATAACCACTAATACTTGGTTGATGTATCATTACTTCGCCATGAGGGTAAATAAATCTTCTTCCTTTAGTGCCTGCACTTAATAAAATAGAACCCATACTTGCTGCAAGTCCCATACAAATAGTACTTACAGGGCTACTAATCATTTTAATAGTATCGTATAATACCATACCACTTGTAACTACACCACCTGGACTATTAATATATAATTTTATTTCTTCGCCTGGTTTATCTGCTTCTAATAATAATATTTTACTTACAGCCTCTCTCATTGTTTTATCTTCTACAACGCCCCATAGATATACTGCTCTTTTTTCAAAGAATAGTTGTTCCATTTTTTTTATCATTCCACTACTTAGTTGTTCTTGTTTATCTTCTTTTTTATTGTCATCTTCATCATCATCTTGCATGATGTATGGGTTAATTATATATTTATTTTGTATCATTTTAATTCTTTTAAAAAATCAAATAATTATAAATTTTCTTTTCTAAGATTAGTAATTAATACTTCATCTACTAATCCATATTCTTTAGCTTCATTAGCTTTCATCCAAAAATCTCTATCACAATCTTTAGCTACAGTAGTTACATCTTTATCAGCATGGGTAGCTATTATTTCGTACAACTCTTGTTTTAAAGATTTTATTTCTTTAGCAGTAATACCAATATCTGTTGCCTGACCTCCAATTGCACCACTTGGCTGATGCAACATAATACGACTATGTTTTAATGCTGTTCTTCTACCTTTTTTTCCTGCACATAAAAGTATAGCACCCATACTTGCTGCAATACCTGTACAAATAGTACTTACATTTGGAGCAATAATTTGCATTGTATCATAAATGGCTAAACCTGCATAAACACTGCCTCCTGGACAATTAATATACATTTCAATATCTCTACTTCTATCAGCACTTTCTAAAAATAATAATTGTGCAGTAATAATATTAGCTACATAATCATTAATACCTTCTCCTAAAAAAATAATTCTATCCATCATTAGCCTACTAAATACATCCATTTGAGCAATATTTAACGGTCGCTCTTCAATAATATAAGGTGTAAGATTAGTTGGATTAAAAGATGTTTGATAATTATGTAATACAGCACTACTAATACCATGCTGTTTAATAGCATATTTTTTAAACTCTTGTTCTAAATTCATATATCAAATTTTGCGTTGAAGATAAGTGTTTTGATATTTTAGGAAAAAAATTATTTATTACCAAAGGCAATAGATGTACCACTTTCAAAACTAAAAGTTATGAAAGAACGAAATATGTTCTTATGAAACTTGCAGCTTCATAAGTTAGTATTAAAGTCTTCGCAGAGTCTCTTTTAAGGACTCTGCGAAAGTGATGTGTTCTTTGAATAATGACTCTGCGATAATGATATATTATAGAATTAATAAACTAACTTTATAACGCAATGAGTGTAAGAAGAAAGCTATATGAACATAATGGATTGTATTTTATCACATTTACCTGTGCAAGATGGTTACCTCTTTTTAAAATAACTAATGGTTATAATATAGTTTATAAATGGTTTAACTATCTTAAAAGTAATGGGCATTATGTTATAGCATATTGTATTATGCCTAACCATGTTCATTGCTTATTAGCATTTAAAGATTCTACTAAAACAATTAATACTATTATTGGTAATGGAAAAAGATTTATGGCATACGATATTGTTAAAAAACTTAAAAAAGAAAATAATATTCATTTACTTAATAAACTAAGTTCTTTTGTAAATAATATAGATAAAAAAAGAAATAAAATTCATGAAGTATTTGAACCTTCTTTTGATTGTAAAGAATGTAGAAGTGAAAAATTTGTTTGGCAAAAAATAAATTATATTCATAATAATCCTGTAGTTGAAAAAAGCAATTTAGTATCAAATGCAGAAGAATATATACATAGTTCCGCAAAGCAATATTTAGTTGGTACAACAGATGGTTATGAAGTGCTACATTATAAAGATTTAGAATTTATAGATTTGTGTAAATAATAAAATCAAATTTACGCAGAGTCCAATGAGACTCTGCGTAAACACTAACAGATACACTCCTTTCAAAACTAAAAGTTTTGAAAGAACGAAATGTGTTCTTATGAAACTTGCAGTTTCATAAGTTAGTATTGTATTGCTTTTAGCAATTAAACAAAATACTTATTGCCAAAGGCAATAGATACACAACTTTCAAAACTAAAAG
>CAUJDL010000037.1 GCA_963169635.1 Bacteroidota bacterium | reverse complement strand
TTCAGTGTGTATAGCAGCACAATTTACTTCCACATTAGGAGCAGTATTTGTATTACTTTTTTCATGTAGCCATCTTGCCACTAATTCTTTTCCACTTCCATTTTCCCCTGTTACTAAAACTCTTGCATCTGTTGCTGCTACTTTATCTATCGTATTTTTTATTTTTTGTATAGCTTCACTTTCACCAATAATTTCTTGTACCTTACTTACTTTACGTTTTAAGGTTTTGGTTTCTTTTACTAATACTTTTTTATCTGTAGCATTTCTTATAGTAATTAATAATCTGTTTAAATCTGGTGGTTTAGCAATATAATCAAAAGCACCTTTTTTTACAGCATCAACAGCAGTTTCTATATTACCATGTCCACTAATCATAATAATAGGAACTTCAGGTTTTATAGCGTATGCTTTAGCTAAAAATTCAAGTCCATCAAGTTTTGGCATTTTAATATCGCAGAGTACTACATCAAAATCTATAGAAGAAAATTTTACAAAACCTTCTTCACCATCAACTGCTTGTTCTACTTTATAACCTTCGTTTGTTAATATATCTTTTAAAACATTTCTGATAGATTTTTCATCATCTATTACTAAAATATGAAACATATTATTTAATTATTTTTCTGCTGCAATATAATATAATATGATTTGTAAGTAAATTTTCACTACTTATTCCCTAGTAATTAGTTCATGAGAATTTCTTTCAAATTCGTAAAAAATTAATCCTAATTACAAATTTTTTTTAATTAACCTTTGCCACAAATTAAACAACACTATCTTTGCAATAGTTGTTTATGCAACCATTATTTTAAATAAATGTTATATGAAAATTTTAGTTTGTGTTAGTAAAACACCTGATACAACTGCAAAAGTTGCTTTTAAAGATAGCAATACAAAATTTGATGATGCAGGTGTACAATGGATAATTAATCCTTACGATGAGTGGTATTCTTTGGTACGTGCCATTGAATTAAAAGAAAAAGATGCTGCTGTTGTAATACATTTAGTAACTGTAGGTTTAGCAGATGCAGAACCAGTAATGCGTAAAGCATTAGCTTTAGGTGGCGATGAAGCTATTAGAATAAATGCAGATAGCCACGATAGTTTTTATATTGCTTCTCAAATTGCTGCAATAGCTAAAGAAGGTAATTACGATTTAATTTTTACAGGTAAAGAAACCATCGATTATAATGGTTCTTCAATTGGTGGAATGGTAGCAGAACTTTTAGATATGCCTTATACTTCTTTAGTTTTAAAATTCGATTTAAATGGCAATACAGCTACAGTTACCAGAGAAATAGAAGGTGGCGAAGAAGTTAGTGAAGTAAATTTACCTTTAGTAGTAAGCTCTCAACAAGGTATGGCAGAACCAAGAATCCCTAATATGAGAGGTATTATGGCTGCTCGTAGTAAACCTTTAAAAGTTGTAGAACCTATTGCTGTAGATGCTTTAACATCTATCGTAAGTTTTGAATTACCACCTGCAAAAGCTGGTGTAAAATTAGTTGATGCAGATAATGTTGCTGAATTAGTAAAATTATTACACGAAGAAGCAAGAGTAATTTAAAAGGTTTTTTATCACCAATATCATTATCTATTAAAAGAAAAAATTAAACAAACATGTCAGTTTTAATATTTGTTGATCAGGCAGATGGTCATATAAAAAAATCAAGTTTTGAAATATTAACTTATGGTGCAGATGTAGCTAAACAATTAGGTACTACTGCAGATGCTTTATTATTAGGTGCTACTAAAGAAGATTTAGCTGCATTAGGTAAATATGGTATTACCAAAGTATATCATATTGATAATGCTAATTTAAATAATTTAGATGCACAAGTATATGCACAAGTAATTGCAGATGCAGCTACACAAACAAATGCAAATGTTATTGTATGCTCTCATAACCAAACAGGAAAAGCTGTAGCAGCAAGAGTAGCTACAAAATTAAAAGCAGGTTTAGTTGCTGGTGCTTGTGCTTTGCCAGATACATCTAATGGTTTTGTTGTTAAAAAAACAGTATTTAGTGGTAAAGCATTTGCTAATATAAAAATAGCATCTGCTATTAAAGTAATTTCTGTAAATCCTAATAGCCATTCAACTGTAATTGGCGATGGTAATGCAACTGTTGAAACTTTAAATATTAATGTGCCTACACCAAAAGTAAAAGTTACAGCAGTAAATAAAATTAGTGGCGATATTCCTTTAACAGAAGCAGATATTGTAGTAAGTGGTGGTAGAGGTTTAAAAGGTCCAGAAAATTGGGGAATAATTACAGATCTTGCAAAAGCTTTAGGAGCAGCAACAGCTTGTAGCAGACCAGTGAGTGATGCAGATTGGAGACCACATCATGAACACGTAGGACAAACAGGTATTCAAGTAGCACCAAATTTATATATTGCTGTTGGTATTAGTGGTGCAATTCAGCATTTAGCTGGTGTTAATAGAAGTAAAGTAATTGTGGTTATTAATAAAGATGCAGAAGCTCCTTTCTTTAAAGCAGCAGATTATGGAATTGTAGGCGATGCTTTTGAAGTATTACCTAAACTTACAGAAGAAATTAAAAAACTAAAAGCATCTGCTTAATCAGTTTTATATTTAATTATAAGCCCTAAGAATTTTTCTTGGGGCTTTTTTTATATCCTTACTAAAGTCAATTATAGCAAATAGTAGAAAGGATTTTTAATAATAAAAGTCAATATTTTCAACTATTTTAAGATAAGATAAAAATCATCATGCAATTTTATTATTAATTATCAATAAGTTATAAAGGTGTAATCAAAAATACTGTGCAAATATTTTGGAAAATAAACTGCATTGCTACTACTTTTGCACTCCTTTTAAAAAAGGATATTTAAAAAATCAATGGGATAGCATTGGTTTTCATTTTTAAAAAATTTTTATAATGAGTAAATTACATTTCACTACCAAACATGCAAATGCGGCTACCGTAAAACACAATTGGTATGTTGTTGACGGTACTAATCAAACCGTAGGGCGTATGTGCAGCAAAATTGCAGCAATTTTAAGAGGCAAAAACAAAGCCTATTATACCCCTCACGTAGATTGTGGAGATTATATTATTGTAACTAATTGCGACAAAGTAAAATTTACTGGCAATAAATTACAAGATAAAGTTTATGATTCTTATTCAGGTTATCCTGGAGGTCGTAAAGAAGAAATGGCTATAGATTTATTAAAACGTCGCCCAGAAGTTGTTATTGAAAGAGCAGTTAAAGGCATGTTACCAAAAAATCGTTTAGGAAGAAAAATGTACAAAAAATTATTTGTATATGTTGGTTCTTCTCATCCTCACACAGCACAACAACCTAAAGAATTAAAATTTTAAAAACACTTTAGTTTATAAGTTATTCAACAAAATAATTAACTCATAAGCTATATAAGATAAAATAAAAATGGAAAAACAAAAAACCGCAATTGGTCGTCGTAAAGAAGCTGTAACACGTGTGTTTATCAGCAAAGGCGATGGAAAAATTACTGTTAACAACAAGGATTATAAAACTTATTTTCCTTTAGCTTATTTACAAAATCAAGTAGAAGCTCCTATAAAAGCAGCAGACTTAATAGGCAAGTTTGATATTGTAATTAATGCACAAGGTGGAGGTTTAAAAGGCCAGGCAGAAGCTATTAAATTAGGTATTGCAAGAGCAATATTAGAAGTAAATGCTGAGCTTCGTCCTGTATTAAAAGCAAGTGGTTATCTTAAAAGAGATCCACGTGGCGTTGAGCGTAAAAAGTTTGGTTACAAAAAAGCAAGAAAGAGCTTTCAGTTCAGCAAACGTTAATACTACTTTATATTTTATAAAGTTTATTCAACAAAAGATTTTATACAATATTTTAAAACTTTTAAAAATAATGGCTCTCAAATTTTCTTATCAATTATAAGAAATAAAAAAGCCGATAATAAACAATGGAAAATAACACTTCACTTCAACAACAGCTTTTAGAAGCAGGCGTACACTTTGGACATTTAAAAAAGAAGTGGAATCCTAAAATGTTACCTTACATTTTTGCAGAAAAAAAAGGTATTCATATTATAGATCTTAATAAAACTGTAGATCATTTGCAAGAAGCAGCTGCAGCATTAAAACAAATTGCCAAAAGTGGTAAAAAAATAATGTTTGTCGCTACTAAAAAACAAGCTAAAGAAATTGTTAGCGAATGTGCTAAACGTGTAAATATGCCTTTTGCAACAGAACGTTGGTTAGGTGGTATGCTTACCAACTTTAACACTGTACGTAAGAGTGTTAAAAAAATGCAGAGCATAGATAAAATGTTAAATGATGGTAGTGCAGAAAGCTTAACAAAGAAAGAGCGTTTAACATTAAGCCGTGATAAAGAAAAAATGGAAAAAGTTTTAGGCGGTATTGCACAATTAAGTCGCTTGCCTGCAGCTTTATTTATTGTAGATATTGGTATAGAGCATATAGCATTAGCAGAAGCTAAACGCTTAGGTATTGCTACATTTGGTGTTGTAGATACTAATTGCGATCCTAATAAAGTAGATTTTTCTATACCTGCAAATGACGATGCTACTAAATCTATTGCTATTATTACTAATTATATTACTGCAGCAATTGCTGAAGGTTTAGTAGAACGCCAAGCAAGTAAAGATGAAGAAGAAGCACATCAGCACGATGATAATGAAAATGAAACTAAAGCTCGTAGATTAGAACAAGAAGCACAAGCAGAAGGTGGTGGTCGTGGTCGTCGTGGTGGAAAATCAAATACTACTGAAGGTGGTGGTGGTGCTACAAAACGTAGAGTTCCAAATACTCGTCGTCCAGCATCTAAATAATTTATCAGTTAAAAATATAAACGTTAATTGGTTGATTATTTAATTAGTCAGCCAATCGTTTTTATAAGTCTTTATCAATAAAAAAATTTACTGATAAAAAATTTAATTAAACAATAATTTATATCAAATAAAATAAAAAGAAAAATATTATGAGTACAACAATTGCCATTACAGCAGCAGATATTAATAAATTACGTCAAGCAACTGGTGCTGGTATGATGGATTGCAGAAAAGCATTAACAGAAACTGGTGGAGATTTTGAAGCAGCAATAGATTGGTTACGTAAACAAGGTCAAAAAATTGCAGCAAAACGTAGCGATAGAGAAGCTAAAGAAGGTGTAATTATAGCACAAACAACTGCAGATAATAAAGTAGGTTTTATTATTTGTGTTAGTTGCGAAACAGACTTTGTTTCTAAAAATGCCGATTTCGTAGCATTTGCTCAAAGCATTGCTAATGCTGCTGTTAGCAATAATGTAAAAACATTAGAAGAATTAAATGAAGTAACTATTAATGGTGCTAAAGTAAGCGATTTAGTAAATGATAAATTAGCTTCTATTGGCGAAAAAATTGGTATTGTAAAATTTGAAAGAGTAGAAGCTCCTTACGTTGCAACTTATATTCATGGTGCTTATCGTTTAGGTGTATTAGTAGCTTTAAATACTGAAGCAGCAGAAGCTGGTAAAGATATTGCTATGCAAATTGCAGCATTAAATCCTGTTGCTGTAGATGCTAATAGTGTACCTGCAGATGTTGTAGAAAGAGAAAGAAATATTGTAATTGATACAATGAAGAACGACCCTAAAATGGCAGGTAAACCAGATGAAATGATTGCTAAAATTGCAGAAGGTAAATTAAATGCTTTCTTTAAAGAACAAACTTTATTAGCACAACCTTTTGTAAAAGATGGTGGCAAAACTGTTGCAGAATATTTAACTGCTGTTAGTAAAGAATTACAAGTGCAAAGTTTTAAAAGAGTAGCATTAGGCTAAGCTTTTAATAATTAATTATATGATAAACCCATCAAATTATTTTGGTGGGTTTATTTTTTATCTACTTCTTTTTAAAAATAATCTAAACTTAATTAGATATTTTTGCCAATACTACAAACCCGAACTATCGTGCTGTAATAAAATACAGTAAGGAAAGTCTGGACAACATAGAGCAATTCACCAGTGAATAGCTGGTTACGTTGTTACAACGTAAAGAAAGTGCCACAGAAAATAACTACTCTCAAGTAATTGAGAGCAAAGGTGAAAATGTAAGGTAAGAGCTTACAATTTTTTACAGTAATGTAAAATATGGGTAAACCTTGAATGTTGCAATGCCACGTATAGAAACGTTTGAGGGCTGCTCGTCCAAGTTTCAGGGTAGGCAGCAATAGATTGTAATAGTGATATTACAACAAGATAAATGATAGTGTAAAAACAGAATCCGGCTTATGAGGTTTGTAGTAAATAAAAAACAGGCATTTGCCTGTTTTTTATTTTTTAAGAAGTCATTATTTTTAATGAACAACCAATAATCTTTTACTTAAATAAATATTTTTAATCTTGAGAAACTTCTTCTTTAGATTTTGCATAATTTAAGATAGCATTAATGGTAGCTTTTCTTGGAGATGAAAGTTGCAATGTATCTAATTGCTTCATGGTGCGTTTTAGTACATTTAATTCATCTTGTAATTCCCAATTATCTTGTAAAGCTTTTTCAATAGCAAGTGTTAATTCTTGAGAGGTTTCATTGTACAAATATTGTACAAGAACTTCTTGTTTAAATTTTTCCATATAAAATTGTAGTAGTGTTAAAAATCCGTTTTATCCGAAACAACAATATTAAAACGAAGTTGATATATAAATATTGTTTAATTGGGATATATTTTATTTAGCCTCTTCAACAATAAATATGTCTTCATTGTCTTTTTTGAGCATATAATACTCTCTAGCAAATTTTTCTAAAGCTGCCGAATTGCTTTGAATATCAATGAGTTCTTTTTTAGATTTTTCTATCTCTTTTAAATAATATTCATTTTTATGCTTCAATTCTCTTAACTCATTTCTTCTTTCAAGGGTAGAAAAAAAGTCTTTTTGGTCAAAGAAAAGCATCCAAACAATAAAAAAAGTGATGGATAAAATATATTTATTGGTTAAATAAAAAGGTATTTTTTTCATTATATAAAGGTATGTTGGATAATTCTATGGCTAAAAGTAATTACTTATTTTATCTACACAATTGAGTAAATATACACATCTGTTAGTTAGATTAATGATGAACTTTTAATATTGTAATAATTTAATTAAATTTAGATTTAAAACTAATAAATATGAGAAAAATTATACTATTATTATTTAGTACATTTTTATTAATAAGCCTCTCAGATAAAATTTATGCTCAAGTAGATACTGATACTTCTGACTATGTTTATGATACATTTTTTTTAGCAAAAAAGAAAGGAGTACTTGGCAAAATTGGTAAAAGTATTTCTACAGATCCACCAAAACCAGAAGTTACAAAAACAGGAAGTATTAAAAACGATTTACCTTTTAATAAATATAAAGGTTATACAATACGTAATATAGTTTTAAATAAACTTGATTTTACTCAAAATATTAATGACTCTTCAAGAAGCAAAAAAAATCTTGGTGTAAGAATAGCAAATGCACTACACAGACAAACAAAGGATAAATATTTAAAACATAATTTATTTTTTGATGAAGGCGATAAACTTATACCAATGTTATTAGCAGATAACGAAAGATATTTAAGAGATTTAAATTATATACAAGATGCCAGATTACAAATAATACCTGTAGATGATAAAACTGTAGATGTAATGGTAATTACAAAAGATATCTTTTCTTTAGGAGGTAATGTAGATGCTGGTGGATTAGATAATTTTAATATTGAACTTAAAGACGAAAATTTATTTGGTAATGCACAAATATTTTCTTTAAAAACATTGTACGATGATAGCAGAAGCCCAAAAATGGGTTTTGGTGCCGACCTTTTAAAACGCAACTTAGGAGGCAGTTTTATAGATTGGACTACAGGCTTTAAAACTTTTAACAATGCATTTAATAGTGGCAGAGATGAAGAAATGGTTGTTTATACTCGTTTTGAAAGACCATTAGTAAGCCCTTATTTACCTTTTACAGGCAGTGCAGAATTTTCTTACAGACAAACAGCTAATGCTTATCTTACTAATGCTATTTATCAATCAGATTATAAGTATCGTTATTTTGAGTTTGATGCTTGGGCAGGTTATAATTTAGGTGCTAAAAAACATTTAAAAACTAATGTACAAAGCCGTATCAGAAAGTTTATTTCTGTTAGAGCTTTTCATAAAAAATTTCAAGAAGTTCCAGACTTATATAAAAATACTTACAGTTATATGTATGCAAATGTTACAGGTGTATTAGGTGCTGTATCTATTTTTAAACAAAGCTTTTATAAAACAAAATTTATTTATGGATTTGGACGATATGAAGATGTACCTGAAGGATTTAGTTTTTCTGCTATTGGTGGTTGGACAAATAGACAAGGCGTTAGCAGCCCATATTATGGTATAGATTTTAGCAGAAACTATTTTAATAGAAAAGGTAATTATTATAATTATACTTTTAGATTAGGTGGTTATATGTATAATGGTAAATTTTTTGATACTGATGTATTATTAAACTTAGAATACTTTAGCCATTTAAAGAAAATTGGTCCAGGTTTTTATGCTCGTTATTTCTTAAATATGGGTATTACACATCAGTTAAGACCTTCATTAAATCAGCCTTTATTTTTATCTAGCCCTTTTGGTTTGCCAGAAATGAATAATGGAAATGTAGTAGCACAAACACGTATTACCATGAGAAATGAATATACGGTGTATAATACTTGGAAATTATTAGGTTTTAGATTTGCAGGTTTTGTATTTGGTAATGCATCTATACTTACACCAAGAAAAGCTACTTTCTTAAAAAGCGATTTTTATAGTAGCCTTGGTGCAGGATTAAGAACAAGAAATGAAAGTTTAGTATTTGGTACTATAGAATTAAGAGCAAGTTATTTTCCTAGAATTAATTATGGTATGAACCATTTTAAAATAGATTTTAATTCTGAATTACGTTTTAAATATAATAGTACATTTATTAAACGTCCAGATTTTGTATCTGCTAATTAATTATTGAGAGGTAAATATTAAACATTAAATCTAAAGTGCATTATGTCGCCATCTTGCACTAAGTATTCTTTACCTTCAATTCTTAAACGTCCATTGTCTCTACAAGCAGCTTCACTGCCAAATTTTACAAAGTCGTCGTAAGCAATTACTTCGGCTTTAATAAATCCATTTTCAAAATCAGTATGTATTACACTAGCTGCTTGTGGAGCTTTCCAGCCTTTGTGTATAGTCCATGCTCTTACTTCTTGTACACCTGCAGTAAAGTATGTACTTAAGTTTAAAAGCTTATAAGTAGTTTGTATTAATCTGTGCAATGCAGGCTCTTTCATATTATATTCTTCCATAAACATTTGTCTATCTTCTTCTGCCTCCATTTCTGCAATTTGTGCTTCTATATTATTGCACATAACAATTAATTCTGCACCTTCATGTTGTATATTTTCTTGTAGTATAGCAGAAAATTTATTACCTGTATGCATACTAGCTTCTTCTACATTAGCAACATATAAAACAGGTTTTTCGGTTAATAAAAATAAATCTGCAATAGCTACTCTATCTTCTTTACTTAAGTTTAAGCTTCTAATACTTTTACCTTGTTCTAAATGTGTTTTACATTGTTGTAAAGTATCAAACTCAACTTTTAATTTAGCATCAACTCTTGCTTGTTTTTCTACACGTTGCATTTTCTTTTCTACGCTATCTAAATCTTTTAGTTGCAATTCTGTTTCAATAATTTCTTTATCACTTATTGGGTTTATAGCACCTTCTTCTCTTAAAACATTTTCATCTTCAAAACATCTAATTACATGTATAATTGCATCTACTTCTCTAATATTAGCTAAAAATTTATTACCTAAACCTTCGCCTTTACTTGCACCTTTTACAAGTCCTGCAATATCTACAATCTCTAATTGTGTAGGTACAATTCTGTTGGGTTTTACTAGTTCTGATAATTTATTTAATCTGTTATCTGGTACATCTACCAAACCTGTATTAGGCTCTATAGTACAAAATCTATAATTACTTGCTTGTGCTTTTGCACTATTACTTACTGCATTAAATAATGTACTTTTTCCTACATTAGGTAATCCTACAATTCCTGCTTTTAACGACATGATGTTTTGTTTTGAAAAATATAATAACCTATTTTAAAATGGCTGCAAATGTAATGTTGTAAATGGGTTTTTCAAACTTTGAAATAAATCAGTTAATAGCTAATTTTTTCCATTGATGAATAATGTCTATTATAGTAGGATAGGAGTTTTGCAAACATTCTTGTAAAATACTATCGTTTGCCCAAATTATTTTTTCTATATCTTCTTCTGTTTGAGGTATTAATACATTATTTCCTTTAGTTTTCATAGCATACCACCATGTTTCTTTTATTACCTCTTGTTGTATCCATTTATCAAAATATTCATGATAAGTTTTAGCAATAAAATTTGTGAGTTCAATATTTTTTAAACCAGTTTCTTCCATTACTTCTCTTATGGCACAGGTTTCTATACTTTCGCCTTCATCTAATTTTCCTTTAGGCAAATCCCATTTATTTCTTCTAAAAATTAATAATAATTCTTTTTGTTCATTAACTACTAAACCACCTGCAGCTATAATTATTTTTTTTTTCATTTTTCTTTTATGTTAATGCAAGCTACAAAATAAATTTGTTTTAGTACAGTATCTTTGCTGCATGACTAAAGAAAAATCTGTAGCAGAAAAATTATTGCAAATAGAAGCTATTAAATTAAATACACAACAACCATTTACTTGGGCAAGTGGATGGAAAAGTCCTATTTATTGCGATAATAGAAAAGTTTTATCTTTTCCATTTATCAGAGATTTTATAAAAAGTGAAATGTGCAATTTAATTTTTGAAAATTTTGATGATGCAGATATGCTTGCAGGTGTTGCAACAGCTGGAATTGCTTGGGGTGCAATGGCTGCAGACCAATTAAAGCTTCCTTATATTTATGTACGTTCTAAACCAAAAGAACATGGTTTAGGAAATCAAATTGAAGGTTATTACAAAGCAGGACAAAAAGTTTTGGTAATAGAAGATTTAATTTCTACAGGAAAAAGTAGTTTAGAAGTAATACATGCTTTAAAAGCTGCATCTTTAGAAGTGGTAGGCTTGGTGGCTATTTTTACTTACCAATTTCCTGAAGCTACAAAAGCATTTGAAGATGCAGGTATCAAATACTTAACACTTACTAACTATACAAGCTTAATAGAAACTGCTATTGAAAAAAATATTGTATTGGCCGATATGCAAAATTTATTATTAGCTTGGAGAAATAATCCTGCAAATTGGGGTAAATAAATTTTTATTCTATTAAAATAAAAGCAGCCCAAGAATAAGGAGCATATTTTTCTCTCATTTCTTTTTGTGCTGCATAAAATGCTGTTCTAATATTATTACCTTGTAAAAGTTTGGTATAAAAAGAGTGCATTAATTCTGCTGTTTCTTTATCTGGCACTTGCCATAAACTAACTATTAAATTTTTTACACCAGCCATTTTAAAAGCTCTCTGTAAGCCAAAAACACCTTCTGTACCTTTAATATCGCCTAATGCAGTTTCACAGGCACTTAATACTACTAAATTAGTTGATGATAAATCTAACTGACTAATTTCATAAGCATTTACAATACCATCTTCTGTATTTTCTGGTAATTTTTCGCCACTCCAAGCTTTGTTTGCACCAGCTAAAATAATTCCACTTCTTAATAAAGGATTTTCTGAAGTAGAAATTACTTGCTCACCAGAAATACTAATATCACTTTGAGTTTTTTGCATTATTTGATTAAGAAAAAATCCATGTGTTGCAATATGAATAATGTTTGGCGAATGATAACTTAATTTTTTAAATGCTTCTTCTGTAGCATTAGCTTTACTAAATGAAGTTGTTTGTATTTTATTTGTGCTAAATAATTTTTTTATATCATCTAATTCTTTATTTGTACCAGGTAATTCAGCCCAAGAAATATTTTTTGTATTGGTATAAGAAATATTAGTACCATTTTTTTGTGTGGCATTATTATAATCAACATTACCAATTAAAAAAGCTGATTGCCATTGATTAGTTAATTTTTCTTTTCTATCTGCTATTTGTATAATGCTGCTGTACTGCTGCATTTGAAAAGAGTCTATTAAAATTTTATCATCACTTAATGGCAAAGCATTAAAAGCAATTTTATGTAATAAACCATCTGGAGCAAAAGAAATAATGGTACTATTTTGTATATATGGTTTTAATGGTTGCCAAATAATTTTACAAAGTTCTTCTCCCGGAAATGTATTTTCTTTTTTTACTAATCTGCTTCTATATAATCTATGAATATTTACTTCTTTACTATTAGTAGCATTTCCTTTCATTAATGTTTCTATTTTATTTTCTGTTCCTAAATGAATAAATTTTGGATGTGCATTTTTAGTAATAATAATAGCAGCATAAAGTATAGAGTCTGAATAAATATTGTTTCTGTAAAAAGGATATTTTATATATTCTATAGCTACTTCATTAGGTTGTAATTTTTGCTGAATATCTTGCCAGGTATATACTGCATCACTTAATGTTATTTTATTTGTTGTTTGCTGATTAATTTGTTTCTCAATTGTATTAACAATATACTCTAAACTATCAGTATTATAAACCCTTTCAGCTATTGGTTGAGTATATAATTTGGTCAGCATATTTTTATGATACATCCAATCATCTAATAGTTTTTTTATTGCAGGGTTTTTATTGTTTCTTGCTTTGTTAATAGCAGCTTTAGTATCTGTTAATATAAAACCTTTTAATTGAATTTGTCTGTTAATCATTGCTTCTACCCATTTGCCTTCTGTAATATTAAATTGATGAAATAGGGAAGGAGATAAATTAAAAATAAAAGATTGGTTATCCCACCAAGTTAGTTTTTCTTTTTCGCTAAGTGTATAAAAGTTTTGTCTAAAATTATTGAGTATAATATTATTTCCTTTATCTAAATATTCTGCAGCTTTATCTGCATTTTGTTGTGCTAAGTATAGCATTGCTACATTATTATAAACAATACCTGTTAATTCAGCATTTGCACCCATTACTTTTAAACAAAGAGGTAATAAATTATTAGCAACTTCATTGGCTTTAGTATAATCTTCTTTATTTTTATAAGCAAGTAATAAACTGTTTTGTGCTTTAATATATTCTTTAGTATTTACTTTATTATCTTTTACTAAAAAATCCATTGCTTTTGTTGAGCAAAGAATTACAGAGTCGTAATTTTTTTCATTAAAATATAAAACAGAAAGGTTAGTGTAAACTAAACTATAAGAAGCTGCATTTTTTTCTCCATTTTTATCCATAATTGCCAATAGTTGCCAATACATTTTTTTAGCTTCATTACTTAGTTCATTTTTTTCTGCAAGAAGAGCAATATTATTGATGAGGGTAATAAAATTATTAGTGTTTAAAAGATTTCTTTCAATAAAAATATTTAGAGCTTGTACTAACATGTTATTAGCCTCTTCGTACCTTGCTTGAAAAACATGTATCATAGAAAGATTAATCAGGCTTAAAGCATATTCAGGATGTTTATTACCTAATATTTTTTTTCTGGTATTTAATGATTTTGTTAATACAATTTCGGCATCAGCATAATTGCCCATTTCAAAATAGGTAATTCCTAAATTAGATTGTAGTGATGCTGTTTGTCTGCTTTCTTCTCCCCAAAATATATTACTTAGTCTTATTCCTTCTTTAAAAAACTCAATACTTTTATGGCTGTTGCCCATTTTATTATACACTAATCCTAAAACTTCTTTTGCATTTATAAGTACATAGTTAGATGAATCAAAAAACTTAATCACTAATCTAGAGCCTTCTATAGCATGTGTTTCAGCAGCAAAAAGTAAATTTAATTGTGCTTCTGTATTAGCTAATACAATAAGTAATTCTCCATTTTTTTGATTTTCTATTCCATACTTTTCAATATAAATACTAATTAAATTTTCTAATATTTTTTTAGCATTTAAAAGTTTACCACTTTGTACATTACAGTATGCAAAGCTTTGTAAAGTAGTATAATAAATATCTGTGGTATGCAAACCAGCATTTTCTAAAATTGTTAAACCTTTTTGGTAATAATATGCTGCTTTAACAAAAAATCCTTTATCAGAATAAAATGTTCCTGCTTTTTCGTAAGTGACACATAAACGTGTAGTATCTTTTTGTGCTAAACCTTCATGCAGATGTATGCTTTCAAGCAATACATTTTCTGCGTTATCTTGTTGGTTTAATGATATAAGCACATCGTAATAATCATTTAAAATAGTTACATACTCTAAATTATTTTTACCAAAAAGTTTTTCTGCTAAGGCTAATGTTTGCTGATAACTTACTGCTGCTTCTTCTAAATAATTACTATACAATAAAGCAAAAGATTTATAATAGCTCATGCTATAATAATCTTCATTTTCTGTACCTTTTTCTTTTGCAATAATGGGTAAAGCCTCTTTAGCTAAAATTAATAATTTTTCATAGTTGGCATTAGCAATATAACATAAAGCTAAATTGCTACTGATGGTAAAAATATTTTGATAGTTTTTTTGTTTGTCTCTAATAAAATATTGATAGGATTTATTGTAATAATGAATGGCAGAATCAATATAGTTGAAGTTATAATATACTATACCAATTCTATTTTGAATCAATGCTACATCATCTACCTCTGAAGTATTAAATAATTTTGTATAAACAACAGCCGATTTTTTTAAATAAAAAATTGCTTTATTAAAATTATTCAGTATAGTGTAAACATCGCCTAAGTTTAATAGTGATATAGCATAATTTTCATTGTTAGTGCCAAATTCTATTTCACATTGTAGTAAAGCTTTTTCTCCCACATTTGCAGCATCTTCGTATTTACCACTATCATACAATTGTATAAACTCGTTGTTTAATTCTTTAAAAGTTTGTGCTTGAGAAGTGTAATGAAAAAAAAGTATGAAACAGAGAAAAATACAAATTTTGTTTATGTATTTAATATGTGAAAGCAACAGATAAAACATAATTAAAGATATGCTTTTAGCTATAAAATTTAATTATACAGTTCAATTATTCTAATTAATAACAAAATATTTATTTTTTTAACTATTTATCCTATTCTTTATTTTGAAATTGAACATTTTTTTTTGAATTTTGCAGCGAACTTTGATTGCAAATAATCTTTCAATTTTAGCAAGTATAAACTATATAAATTCAGTAAGGTTTTATTATTGTAATGTTACTTAAATTAATAACTGCATATTATCATTATTTATGGATAGCTTTTGCTATATTAGTTTTATTTAAAACAGTACTTTCATTTTTATTTAATAGAAATTTAGAAGGATTACAAGGCTTTTTATATGCTGTGTTTAAATGGTATAATGAAGATGATAAGGATATGGCAGAAACAAATAAAAGGCGTTTTGTAATGCAAGTTTCCAATGTATTTTCTGTACTTATTTATATATTTCTTGGTATTATAATTTTGTTGTCTATATTGCCTATGTTTTTAGTTGCTAAATAAATCTTCATGTCATTACAAGTTAAGAATCTTACTAAAATATATGGCTTACAAAAAGCTATTCATCAAATAAATTTTGACATTAATAAAGGAGAAATTGTAGGATTTTTAGGACCAAATGGTGCTGGTAAAAGCACTACAATGAAAATTATTACAGGTTATTTATCAGCTACATCAGGCAGTGTAAATGTTTGTGGAATAGAAGTAAATGAACATACTATTGAAACCAAAAAGAAAATTGGCTATTTACCAGAAAGTAATGCACTGTATGTAGATATGTATGTAAAAGAATATTTACAATTTATTGCAGGTGTACATCAGCTAAACAATATTAAAAGTGCTGTAAAAGAAGTGATAGATTTAACAGGATTAAATATTGAGCAGCATAAAAAAATTGGTCAGTTATCTAAAGGTTATAAACAACGTGTAGGTATTGCTGCTGCATTAATACATCAACCAGAAGTTTTAATTTTAGATGAACCAACAAGTGGTTTAGACCCTAACCAAATTATTGAAATTAGAAATGTAATTAAAGAGCAAGGAAAAAACAGAACAGTACTTTTCTCTAGCCATATTTTACAAGAAGTAGAAGCTATTTGCGATAGAATAATTATTATCAACAAAGGAGAAATAGTAGCTAATGATACTTTACAAAATTTGAGTAGTAAAGGAAAATTAGAAGATGTATTTAGAGAACTAACTTTTAAAGCATAACAAATATTTTTTACAAACTATAAAATTTAAAACAAACTACCATGAGTTACATTATTGAAGTCCACGCAAGACAAATTTTAGACAGTCGTGGCAATCCAACTGTAGAAGTTGATGTATTAACAGATGATGGATATTTTGGACGTGCTGCTGTGCCAAGTGGTGCAAGTACAGGCATACATGAAGCTGCTGAATTAAGAGACAATGATAAAAAGAAATATGTAGGAAAAGGCGTAACTAAAGCAGTAAAAAATGTAAATGATATTATATCAAAAGCATTAGTTGGTTATGATGTAGCACAACAAGCAGCAATAGACCAAGCTATGATAGATTTAGATGGTACACCTAATAAATCTAAATTAGGAGCAAATGCCATTTTAGCTGTAAGTATGGCTGTTGCAAAAGCTGCAGCAGAAGAAGCAGGTTTGCCTTTATATCGTTATATAGGAGGTACAAATGCTAAAACATTGCCAGTACCTATGATGAATATTTTAAATGGTGGTGCACATGCTGATAATAAAATAGATTTTCAAGAATTTATGATTATGCCTGTAGGTGCTGCTAATTTTAGTGAAGGCTTAAGATGGGGTACAGAAATTTTTCATACATTAAAATCTGTATTAAAGAAAAAAGGTTTTAGTACAAATGTTGGTGATGAAGGTGGTTTTGCACCAAATATTCAAAGCAATGAAGAAGCTATTGAAACTGTATTAGAAGCTATAACAGCAGCAGGTTTTAAAGCAGGTTCTCAAATTGTAATTGCTATGGATGCTGCTAATAGTGAATTATGGGATGCTAAAAAGAAAAAATATGTATTTCATAAAAGTAGTGGTAAAGTAATGAGTAGCGATGAATTAGTGAAGTTTTGGGAAGGTTGGGTAAAAAAATATCCAATTGTTTCTATTGAAGATGGTATGGCAGAAGATGATTGGAATGGTTGGAAAAATTTAACTAATGCTATTGGTAAAAAAGTACAATTAGTAGGCGATGATTTATTTGTAACTAATGTAAACAGATTAAAACAAGGTATTGATAAAAATATTGCTAATGCTTTATTAGTGAAAGTAAACCAAATTGGTACTTTAACAGAAACTATTAATGCTGTAACAATGGCACAACATGCAGGTTATAATACTATTATGAGTCATAGAAGTGGAGAAACTGAAGATGTAACCATTGCAGATTTAGCTGTAGCTTTAAACTGTGGACAAATTAAAACAGGTTCTGCATCAAGAACAGATCGTATTGCTAAGTACAATCAATTAATAAGAATTGAAGAAGCATTAGCACATACTAGCATTTATCCTAAAGGAATAAAATTTGGGAAATAATTTTTCTTCTCAATATTTTTTTAATGGAGCTGTACAATTTACAGTTCCATTTTTTTTTGAAGTATATACAAAAAAATAGGTCTCAGTAGAAACCGAGACCGCAACCAAAACTAACTGCTTATGAGAAAATTTTTATATTTTTTGTTTGTTATAATAATTATTTACAATTAAGATGCCAACTAATTATTTTTTACATAATTCAATTGCTAAAAAAATCTTAAAGAACTTTTACTGCTTTTGTTTACGCTATCAGTATCAAATTCACAATGCAAAAATGAGCAACAAAGAGCAAATAAAATGCTAACAATTTAACAACGTATTGTTAATACTTAATATTGTATGGCTATTGTTAAGAAATCTTAAACACTCAATAACCAATTCATTAGCAATTTATTATCAGTTTTACCATTTATGTAAAAGTTAGTTTTGGTTGATGAAAAAACTTGATTTTATTGTTTAATACCTTCTAAAGCAAATAAGAAAGCATAGTTTAAAGCTATATCTTTTAAATAATCAAAACGACCACTAGCACCACTATGACCAAAATCCATATTAGTATGTAATAACAGTACATTTTTGTCAGTTTTCATAGTTCTTAATTTTGCTACCCATTTTGCAGGTTCAAAATATTGAACTTGACTATCGTGTAAGCCTGTTGTTACTAATAAATTAGGATAATTTTTCTTTTCAATATTTTCATAAGGGCTATAACTTTTCATATAAAAATAATCGTCTTTCTTTTTAGGATTTCCCCATTCATCAAATTCATTAGTTGTTAAAGGAATACTTTCATCTAACATAGTATTTACTACATCTACAAAAGGTACTTGAGCAATAACACCATTCCATAAATCTGGAGACATATTAATAACAGCACCCATTAATAAACCTCCTGCACTACCACCTTGTGCATATAAATGTTTGTTGCTAGTATATTTTTCTTTAATTAAAAATTCGCCACAATTTATAAAGTCGGAGAAAGTATTTATTTTCTTAAACATTTTTCCATCTTCGTACCATTGGCGTCCCATTTCTTGACCTCCACGAATATGAGCAATAGCAAATACAAAACCTCTGTTTAATAAACTAAGTCTTGTGCTGCTAAACATTGCTTCACTTATAGCACCATAACTACCATAACCATATAATAATAATGGAGTATTGCCATCTTTTTTAAATCCTTTTTTATACACTAAAGAAATTGGCACTTTAGTACCATCTTTTGCAGTAGCATAAATACGTTCTGTAACATAATCTTTAACATTATAACCACCTAAAACTTCTTGTTGTTTTTTAAGTTCTTTACTTTTAGTAGTCATGTCATAATCATATACAGATTGTGGTGTAGTTAATGATGTATAACTATAACGAAGTGTATGTGTATTATACTCTACATTAGCCACTGCACTTGCAGTATAAGCAGGTTCGCCAAAATCTAAATAATGCTCTGAGCCATTTTGTAAGTTACGAATAAGTAATTGTGTAAGTCCATTTTTTCTTTCAGTAATTACTAAAAAATCTTTAAACTCATCTACACTTTCTAATAAAACATCTGCTCTGTGAGGTATATAATCTTTCCAATTATCTACAGTAGTTTTATCTAAAGGACACTCCATTAATTTAAAATTTTTTGCATCTTTATTTGTACGAATTAAATATTTATCTGCTAAGGTTATTACATCATACAATACATCTTTCATTCTTGGTTGAAAAGATTTGAAACTTGCATTAGGTGTAGCAGCATCTATCAAAAATATTTCTGATGATAAAGTACCGCCAGAATAAATAAAAATATTTTTTTTGTTTTTACTTCTTACAACACCAATATAATTAGTATTATCTTTTTCGTGATATACTGTTACATCAGCATTTGCATTTGTACCAATAGTATGTCGTTTAATTTTTTCTGAAAGTAAGGTTACAGGATGTTTTGCTGTGTAAAAAATTGTTTTATTATCAGCAGCCCAACAAGCATCAGCTTCTGTATTTGGTATGGCATCTTTTAAAATTTCGCCTGTAGTTAAATTTTTAATATAAATAGTGTATTGTCTGCGACTAACTTCATCTACACCATAAGCTAAAAAATTATTATCATCACTAACAGCAAAACCACTTACAACATAATAAGGTTTGCCTTCAGCCATTTTATCAATATCTAATAGTATTTCTTCAGGTGCATTTAAGCTTCCTTTTTTTCTGCAATACTTATAATATTCTTTACCTTCTTCTGTTCTGGTATAATAAAAATATCCATTTTTAAAAGTAGGTACACTTTCATCTTTTTCTTTTATTCTTGCTTTCATTTCAGTAAATAAACTTTCTTGCAATTGTTTAGTACTGCTCATCATTGTATCTAAAAAAGCATTTTCAGCTTTTAAATAATTAACAACATTGGTGCTATCAGGTCCTTTTTTAAAATAATCAATCATCCAATAATAATTATCTACTACACTATCGCCATGCCATACTCTTGTTATTGGTTTTACTTCTGCTATAGGTGCATGAATATTTTGAGGCCATGCTATGGGTTCTCTATTTTCTTGATTGTTTTTACAAGCTGTCATACTTATTAAAGTTATGATGGTCAAAAATTTTTTACACATAAAATGAATTTTATTACTGTGCAATTTAAGGTAAACTTATTTTAATGAATAGTTTATATGATGAATGTAAAAGTTATTAAAATACTTATCACTATTAAATTACCACACTATCCAATCTACATGATTAGTTTCGTTTCTTGAAGTTGGTTGTTGCAAACCATTTGTTAGTTTAATTACATTATCGCTAACAATTTTTTTTAAAGCAGCAACTTTTAAAGTACTGTTATTGTTGAAGGCATCTAAAATACTATATGTAAAAACACCATTTTTTAAATCGCTACGTTCTTGAGCATATTGTGTACCACCAGCAGCACTAATAATAGTTGCACCTGTACCTTTACTTACATTAACAAATAAACTTTGCATTAACTCAAAGCTATTTTTCATGCCTAATGATTTTTTCTTTTCTGTAATTTTAATAGTACTCTTATTAGCTACAACACCATTTTTATTTAACTGAGTTTTTAAATTTTCTATTTTAGTTAATTCTTCTTTATCCACTTCTCCACTATGGCAAGCATCTATCAACATTAATTTTTTTCTTGGTTTAATACTGTCTAATAAATTTTCAAAATCATCATAAGCTATACCATGCATATTTGGTTGATTGAAATTGATAGCATAAGTAGATAGATAATAATCAAAATCTTTACTTAAAACACCATGACCACTGTATGAAACTATTACTTTATCATCTTCATTCAACAGCAATAATTTCTTTTTAAGGGCAAGGATGTTTTCTTTGGTTACATCTTTATCAAACAAAGTATCTATAATAATATTGGGATATTTTGTTTTTAGTGTGAGTGCTAAATCTCTGATGTCTTTTACACTCCAGCTTAAATTGTAATCGGAATTGGCAAATTGGTTAATGCCTATACCTATGAAATGTTGTTTTTCTTGTATTGAAGATTTAGGATGGTAAATAACCTGTAATTGCTCCCGAACAGATTCGTTTCCAAATTTATCCATACAAGAAATTTTAATATTATTCAAATCGGCAGACATTTTTATTGGAAATTGCAAAACAGTATCTTTTATAAGTAAGGTTTTAAAACCTTGCTTGCCCATAACAGGGCAGCCATTTACCAAAACAAATATTTTATTTACGGCTGTATTTTTAATTGGAATAATTTTTATTTTCAAATTAAAAACATCATTTGCAATTTCATCGCCATCTGTAATTTCATTCATAATAATTGCTTGCGGCAATTGATTTGTTTGATTAAAATTTTGTTCGGTTAATCCGTTTTTCTTTAATCTCTTTAAGTAAGCCTTGTAATAGGCATTGGCTAATTCTTTTTCATCTGTTAATTCTAATATTTTATCAGGTCTGTTATACTGTATATCCCATTGGTCAAAGTCATAAAATTTATTATCTATATTCCATGATAAACTTGCAGCGGCATCTGGCGTTACTTTGTAATATCTGTCATTCCTGTGTGCAATACTTTCATTGTTATCTAAAGTGCTGAAAAAATAAATCGGCTTTTTCTCATCCATATATTGAATACCAATTCTGTCGTTAGATGAAATTAAAAATTGCTTTTTTTCAGGGATAATAGTTTCTGCATTCATGCCAACAGGCAATTGCCATTTTTTTATGAGTTTCTTTTTTGCAATATCCCACAACAACCATTCTGTTCTTGTAGCAGTATATAATTGATTATTGATACTGTCATACAATTTAATTCTTTGAAACCGAGAATAAGGTAAACTAAATAAAATATCGCCTTTTTCATAGTTATATGCCTTTATTGCACTTTCTCCGTTTTCGTACTCTTCACTTCGTATTACTGTTGCTTTGCTGCTGATAACAGTTATTGGAACTGTGGCAGAAAATAATTCCCACCATCCTTCATGAATAATGGCAAACTCGTATTTAATGGTATCTGTTTCTGTTTCATCGCCATACTTATATTGTTCATATTCTTCATAAGGAAGTTGAGCAATAGTTAAAGAACCATTTTCGCCCGAACCGTAAAAAAGATATTTATTGTCATCAGAAAAACGAAAGGCAGGTATATATTTAGGTGTATAGACTACAAAATATCCGGGTTCTATATATTGGCTTGGTCTGTAAGCCGAAACTATTTTTCTATCATTTACCAAATCCCAAACAATAAGAGAATCATTGTTTTGAGATACTTTGGCATTATACACTAACAAACTGTCGTTATTAGAAACAGCTGCATTATACACCCTGTACGGCATTTCCCACTCTTTAATAATATCTCCTGTAGAAACAAGCCGTTGTTGAATTTGTTTTTCATTAATTGTCAAGAAAGAAGTATCTCCTTTTAACATTAAAACCTCGCTACTCCATTCAATTGGTTTAGAATAGATTGTTTTTTCTGTTGTACAATCAAACAAGTTAAATGAGTTTTCGTATTGAAGTAATATTATGTCAGCAACATTTGTTAAAAAAATATTTTTCACAGCTTTATCCAAATGCTCAGGAAAACGGGTGGCAGTCATTGTATGCAAATTCCAATAATTACTATAATTTTCCTTTACTTCAAAAAGCCATTTTCCGTTTTTGCTTACAATGCTTTTTTTCACTTCTCCTATTTTGCCAATAAACTCGTTGATTGTTTTTCCTGTTTTCCAATTAATGGTTTGAAGTCCGTTTTGCATTTCAGTAATTGCAACAGTTTCGTTATCATTGATGCTTAAAATGCTTGCTGTTCTGTTACTTCCCACTATATCTTTTACAAGCGTTTGTTGTTTTTCTTCCAATAATCTTTCCTGTATTAGAGTTCCATCAATGCTCCATTCTTGAACAGTTTTGCCTTTACAGAGAATTATATTAGAACTAATTTTTGAAAATTTAACTATTGCTAATTGCTTTTTATTGGGTATTAGTGCCACTATTTGTTTTAGTTGTGTATTCCATATTCTTACTGTATCATCTTTTCCGTTTGTAAAAGCCATGAATGTTCGGTTTTTATTTAATATACCGCCATGAAAAGTTTTGTGATAAAGGAATGTTTGTTTGGAACTGTCAATATTAAACCCTGCCATTGCATATCCACCAACAGAAACTATTAATTCATTGTTGTTTGTAAAATATAAAGAACCGGGCAATTTAGATAAGTCATAATATCTGGAACTGTCAATAACTACTTTATCTAAATAAACCTTAGCATAACCTAATCCTATATTCAACAAATCAAAAATCTTTATTCCGTGATTTTCCTGAGAAACAGCAAGCATTGTATAATCAGGGCTTATGGCTATTCTTTTTTCTGAATCCTTGTTGCTGTAATTTTCTTCATCAAATAAAATATCGGGTGTGCCTTCTTTTAAAAAACCAATTACCAATACAAATTCTTTTATCAAAAGCACACTACTGTCTCCTGGAAGTAAAAAAAGGTGATTGATAGATGCCTTACGAGCAGAATGATACAATAATTTTCCTGTTGCCACATCCCATTTAGAATAAGTTCCATCGGCAGAACCCAATACTACAAAACTCCCATCTTTACTAATATCAATACCTGTTAATTGATTAGTATGCAACTTTAAATCGTACATAAATTTTTCTGTACGGTAATTCCATATTTTACCTGTTCCGTCTTTAGAAGCTGTTATTAAATATTTTTCGTCAGGGGTAATTTTGTAGCCAATTAATGCATTTGTATGCCCTATTGGTAAAACCAATTTTGCTTGTTGTGCATTAATTAAAACAGGTAAATAAAACAATACAATTATTAAAAAAAATTTCATAGAAATTATTTACAGCAAGGTAATATTTATTGCAAAAAATACCGTACCCTTCAATGGGTATTTTTTCATTTCCCTTTCATCTCTTCCAACTCCTTTTCTAACCTAAACATTTCATCCCTCAATTTGGCTGCTTCAATAAAATCCAAATCTTTGGCTGCTTTTTCCATGAGTTTTTTGGTTTTTGCAATGGCTTTTTCTATTTGAGGAATGGTTTTATAAATTTCCTGTTCTTCTGCAGCAATGTTTATAATATCTTCATCATTTTGTATGGCGTAAGATTTTGTTTCATCAAATCCTTTAATATCCAATACAGAAGTTTGCTGCATGATTTGCTCAATACTTTTCTTTACAGTTTTGGGTACAATGTTGTTGGCAATGTTGTAAGCAATTTGTTTTTCTCTGCGTCTGTTGGTTTCATCTATGGTTCGTTGCATACTTTGTGTAATTTTATCTGCATAAAAAATTACTAAACTATTGGCATTTCGTGCTGCACGACCTGCAGTTTGTGTAAGGCTTTTTTCGTTGCGTAAAAATCCTTCTTTATCTGCATCTAAAATGGCAACTAAAGAAACCTCTGGTAAATCCAATCCTTCTCTTAATAAATTTACGCCAACCAATACATCAATTTCTCCCAAACGCAACTGGCGTAATATTTCTACACGTTCCAAAGCATCTACATCGCTATGAATGTATTTTGATTTTATGTTGATTCGTTGTAAATATTTATCCATTTCTTCAGCCATGCGTTTGGTTAAAGTGGTTACTAAAACCCTGCCTCCCTCTTTTACTCTTTTATCAATTTCATCTAACAAATCATCAATTTGATTGACACTTGGTCTTACTTCTATGGGAGGTTCTAATAAACCAGTTGGTCTTACTACTTGCTCTACAACTAAACCTTCTGTTTTTTGCAATTCATATTCGCCGGGTGTGGCACTTACAAAAACTGTTTGCCCAATTAAATTTTCAAATTCATGAAAGTTAAGAGGTCTGTTGTCTAAAGCTGATGGAAGCCTGAAGCCATAATCTACTAAAACTAATTTTCTACTTCTATCGCCTCCATACATTCCTGCAACTTGTGGTATGGTTTGGTGACTTTCATCTATTACACATAAAAAATCATCAGGAAAAAAATCTAATAAACAAAATGGTCTTGTGCCGGGTTTTCTTCTATCAAAAAATCTAGAATAATTTTCTATACCACTGCAATAACCTAACTCTCTCATCATTTCAATATCATAAGCTACTTTTTCTTTTACTCTTTGAGCTTCTACATATTTACCTATAGATTTAAAATAATTTTCTTGTGCTAAAGCTTCATCTTGTATTTCATTAATTATTTGCCTTAACATATCTTTAGGTGCAAGGTATAAGTTGGCAGGAAAAATAGCTGCATCTTCTAAAGCACTAATTTTTTTATAGCTTGTTAATTCAATAGTTTCTATTTCTTCAATTTCATCGCCAAAAAAAGTAATTCTATAACCATAATCTACATAAGGTAAATTAATATCAATAGTATCTCCATTTACCCTAAAAGTTCCTCTACCAAATTCTCCTTGACTACGATTGTATAAAGCATTTACTAAAGCATGTAAAAACCCTTGACGTGCAATAACCTGACCTTTATGAATACGAATAATTCCATTTTCAAATTCAGCAGGATTGCCTAATCCATAGATGCAGCTTACACTTGCTACTACAACAATATCACGTCTGCCACTTAATAATTGGCTGGTTGCTTGCAATCGTAATTTATCCAACTCTTCATTTATGCTTAAATCTTTTTCAATGTACACATTGCTTACAGGCATATAAGCTTCTGGTTGATAATAATCGTAATAGCTTACAAAATAGCCCACTGCATTATTAGGAAAAAATTGCTTAAACTCGCCATACAACTGAGCTACTAAAGTTTTGTTGTGTGTTAAAACTAAAGTTGGGCGTTGTACTTGTGCAATAACATTTGCCATTGTAAAAGTTTTTCCACTGCCTGTAACGCCTAATAATGTTTGAAAACGGTCGCCATTATTAATGCCTTCTACTAATTGTTGTATAGCTGTTGGTTGATCGCCATTGGGTTTATATGGAGCATGTAGTTGAAAAGGCATAGTGCAAAATACTTAAATAGATGTTGATTGAAAAAAATGCAGCGTAATTTTTATTTTCTATTTTGAAAAAATAAAAATGCCCAATAATTTTTTAAAAAATTATTGGGCAAAAAAACAGTTACTTTTTTTTAAAATTACGCTGTTACAGAAGCTTCTTGCTGTTGCATTAAATCTACACTTCTGCTTATGAAATTTGTAAGCTCTGCACCTTTTAATAATCCTTGAGAAAGTAAAGCCAAATCTGCTAAATTTCTTATTTGCTTTTCTTTCTTTTCTACATCACTTTCTTTTAATAATGTTTGATAAATAGGATGATTGCCATTAACAGTTAAGGTTACTTCATCGGGCATTTGAGCATAAAATGCAGCCATTCCTCCACCAATATTTGCCATATCTTTCATTCTACGCATAAACTCTGGTCTTGTTGCAACAACAGGTGCAGCATCTTTGCTTAATCCTTTTACATCAACGCTTATAGTAATTTCTGAAGACTTTATTTCAAAAAGTTTTTTTAATTCTTCGGTTTCATTTTTACTCAAAACACTTTCAGTGCTTTCTTGTTTGTCAATTAAATTATCAGCAATATCTGCATCTACACGAGTAAAGGTTACATTTTCCCATTTCATTTCCATATTGTTAATGAATGCTGCATCAACAATAGTTTCCATTTTTACAACATTATATCCTTTTGCTTGTGCAGCTTGTATATAAGTATCTTGTTGTATAGGATTGGTTGTATAAATAATTACATGTTTGCCGTCTTTATTTTTTTGTAAAGATTCTGTGGCGATTTTGTATTCTTCTAAAGTATAAAATTTGTGTTCATTATTTTCAGAAGCATTTGCTACAGATTCCATTACTAAAAACTTGTTTGCCTTTTCTAAAAATTTATCATCTGTCATCATTCCATATTTAACAAACAAACCAAGGCTTTCCCATTTTTGTTCAAACTCAGTTCTTTCTTTGTTAAAAATTTCTTCTAATTTATCTGCTACTTTTTTAGTAATGTGATTGTTTATTTTTTTTACATTAGGATCGCCTTGTAAATAGCTTCTACTAACGTTTAGAGGAATATCTGGACTATCAATTACACCATGTAACAACATTAAAAATTCGGGTACAATATCTTTTACTTCATCTGTTACAAAAACCTGATTACTGTAAAGTTGAATTTTATCTTTTTGTATTTCGTAGCTCTGTTTAATTTTTGGAAAATATAAAATACCTGTAAGGTTAAAAGGATAATCAACATTCAAATGAATCCAAAACAAAGGCGTTTCACCAAAAGGGTATAATTCACGATAAAAATTTTCGTAATCTTCTTTGGTTAAATCACTTGGCTTTTTTACCCAAATAGGGTTGGTGTTGTTAATACTTTTTTCTTCTGTATCTTCTTTCTTTTCTTCTGCAACATCAGTAAAATAAATAGGTATAGGTAAATATTTACAAAACTTATTTAAGGTTTCTTTTATTCTGTGGGCTTCTAAAAATTCTGTACTTTCTTCGTTAATGTGTAAAATAATTTTAGTGCCACGTTGTTTTTTTTCTACTTCATACAATTCAAATTCTGGGCTTCCATCACAACTCCAATATACTGTTGCAGCATTGTTATTATAACTTTGTGTAATCACTTCTACTTTTTCTGCAACCATGAAAGAGCTATAAAAACCTAAGCCAAAATGCCCAATAATATTAGCATCTTTGTATTTCTGTAAAAATTCTTCTGCACCACTAAAAGCAACCTGGTTAAGGTATTTATCAACTTCTTCTTTTGTCATACCAACACCTCTGTCTTCAATGGTTAATGTTTTTTCTTTTGCGTTGAGGGTTACATCAATTCTTAAATCACCTATTTCGCCTTTTGCCTCACCTAAAGAAGATAAGGTTTTTAACTTTTGAGAAGCATCAGTGGCATTGCTCACTAATTCTCTTAAAAAAATATCATGCTCACTGTACAAGAATTTTTTAATGATAGGAAAAATGTTTTCTGTTTGTACACGAATCTGACCTTTTTGCATTGTATAATTTCTTTTTTTGTTTAAAATAGATAAATAAGCCTAAATTTTATTAGACGAACCTTAATGGACAAACAAAATACCAAATTAGTTTTGCTGACATGTTGGCAAAAAAATAGGTGTTGCTAAAATGATTTTGCTATCTTGTTGAATATTTAATGATAAAAATTTGATGAAAAAAGAAACTGCAATTACTTTAATTTCTTGTATTTTTTTTATATTCAGTTCTTTGTTTTTTATCAATAATGATTTTTGGCAAGATGAAATTTATACGCTTACACATTTTGTTTTTACACCTTTTACAACTACTTTATTTGATTATCATGTAGCCAATAACCATATAGCTTTTAATTTTTTATTAAATGTTTTAAGAAGAGTAGGGGGCATTAATGAGGTGCAAGAAATTCTGAATCATCCTTATTATTTTAGAATACTTCCATTTACCATTTCTGTACTAAACTTGTTGGTGATATATGTTACAAGTAAACAATTATACCATAAAAAATTTGCTTTAATTGCTACTTCTGTTTTTGCTACAACCTTTACTGCTATTAATTTTTC
>CAUJDL010000036.1 GCA_963169635.1 Bacteroidota bacterium | reverse complement strand
TTTTAGGTACAACTAAAGTATGACCATATTGTATAGGAAAAATATCTAAGAATGCAATAAACTGTTCGTTTTCTGCAATTTTGTAACAAGGAATTTCGCCTGCAATAATTTTAGAAAATATAGAAGCCATAGAAAACAACTTTAAAATAATTAATAAAATAAATGATAGAAGAAATTTACATGATTATTTTGTTTTAATTTCTTCATAGTCTATATACTCTCCTTCAAATTCCGTTTTTGAAGTGGCATTTTGTTGTTTAGTTTGTTGTTGCTGAAAGTGTTGTTGTTGTTGTTTTAAATACTGATCTTGTTGTTGCTGCATTTGAGCAATTTTACTTTTCATTTCTCCAGCAGCTTTACTTACAGGTACTACAACACCAAAAATAAATTTGTATAAAAAATAAATGATTATTCCCCAAGCTATAACTTTAAATAGTCCCATAAAATTCTTTTTTAATCATCAAGTAAAAAAGTTATTACAACTAACTTACACCATCAGTAATAGCTTCTTTATAAATTTTTTGTACTAAACCTTGTAAAACTTTTCCAGGTCCTACTTCTGTAAAATGTGTAGCACCATCTGCTACCATTGCTTGTACACTTTGTGTCCATTTTACAGCACCAGTAAGTTGTGTAATTAAATTTTGTTTAATTGTAATTGCATCGCTAACAGCAGTAGCAGTTACATTTTGATAAACAGGACATATAGGTGTATGAAAAGTTGTAGCTTCAATAGCAGCAGCTAATTCTTCTTTTGCCATTGACATTAATGGACTATGAAAAGCACCACCAACAGGTAATACTAAAGCTCTTTTTGCACCTGCTTGTTTCATTCTTTCACAAGCAATTTCTATACCTTTTATACTACCACTAATTACTAATTGTCCAGGACAATTATAATTTGCAGCTACTACTACTTCTCCTGTTTCTTGTTGTATAGATTCACAAATTTCTGCTACTTTATCATCTGCTAAAGCTAATACAGCAGCCATTGTACTTGGGTTTGCTTCACATGCTTTTTGCATTGCATTGGCACGAATGCTTACAAGTTTTAATGCATCTTCAAACTGTAAAGTTCCGTTGGCTACTAATGCAGAAAATTCTCCTAAAGAATGACCTGCAACCATATCTGGCTGTATATTTTCTAACATTTTAAATGCAATAACAGCATGTAAAAAAATAGCAGGTTGTGTAACTTTTGTTTGCTTTAAATCTTCATCTGTACCATTAAACATGATATCGCTTATACTAAATTGTAATATTTCATTTGCTTGCTCAAACATTTTTTTTGCAAGGCTATTATTATCGTATAAGTTTTTTCCCATGCCAGAAAATTGAGAACCTTGACCAGGAAAAATATAAGCATGTTTAGACATAAATAATTTTTTATTGAATAACGAATATAAGTTTTATTAATCAAGTTTTAATACAGCCAAGAAAGCTTCTTGAGGCACTTCTACAGTACCAATTTGTCTCATTCTTTTTTTACCTTCTTTTTGTTTTTCTAATAATTTTCTTTTTCTGCTAATATCGCCACCATAACATTTTGCAGTTACATCTTTACGCATAGCACTAATATTTTCTCTTGCAATAATTTTAGCACCAATAGCAGCTTGTATAGCAATTTGAAATTGCTGACGAGGTAATAACTCTTTTAATTTTTCGCAAAGTTTTCTACCAAAATCATGAGAACGAGCTCTATGAATTAATGCACTTAAAGCATCTACTTTTTCATTGTTTAAAAGGATATCCATTTTTACAATATCAGCATCTCTATAACCTATAGGTGTATAATCAAAAGAAGCATAACCACGTGTTTGACTTTTTAGTTTATCATAAAAATCAAAAACTATTTCTGTTAAAGGCATTTCAAAAATTAGCTCTACCCTTGTTGTAGTAATATATGATTGATGTATTAATACACCACGTTTGCCTAAACACAATGTCATAATATTACCAATATAATCGCTTTGCGTAATAATTTGTGCTTTAATAAAAGGCTCTTCAATTCTCTCTAATTTAGTAGCATCAGGCATTTCAGAAGGATTATTCACTAATATTTTTTCATCTCTTGTAGTATAAGCCCAAAAACTTACGTTAGGTACAGTAGTAATTACTGTTTGATTAAATTCTCTTTCTAATCTTTCTTGAATAATTTCCATGTGTAGCAATCCTAAGAAGCCACATCTAAAACCAAAGCCTAATGCTTGAGAAGTTTCTAATTCAAAAGTTAAAGAAGCATCGTTTAATTGTAATTTTTCCATACAATCTCTTAGCTCTTCAAACTCATCTGTATTTACAGGAAAAATACCAGCAAAAACCATTGGCTTTACTTCTTCAAAACCTTTAATAGCTTTGCCAGGGTTTACTGCTAAAGTTATAGTATCGCCTACTTTAACTTCTTTGGCATTTTTAATACCAGTAATAATATAACCTACATCGCCACATTTTAATTCTTTTCGTTCTTCCATACCAAATTTTAAAATACCTACTTCTGTTGCTTCATAATCTTCGCCAGTTGCACAAAAACGTATCATATCGCCTTTCTTTAAAGTGCCATTCATAATTCTATAATAAACTATAATACCTCTAAAACTATTAAAAACACTATCAAAAATTAGGGCTTGTAAAGGTGCATTTTCATTGCCAGATGGTGAAGGTATTTTTTCTACAATTGCTGCAAGAATTTCATCTATACCAATACCACTTTTACCACTTGCTAATAAAATATCTTCTTGCTTACAACCTATTAAATCAATAATTTGATCTGTAACTTCTGGAATCATGGCACCTTCCATATCTATTTTATTAATTACAGGAATTATTTCTAAATCATTATCTAATGCTAAATATAAATTGCTAATAGTTTGTGCTTGTATGCCTTGGCTTGCATCTACTAATAATAATGCTCCTTCGCAAGCTGCTAATGAACGGCTAACTTCATAACTAAAATCTACGTGACCGGGTGTGTCAATTAAATTTAAAATATACTGCTCGCCATTATGCTGATAGTTAATTTGTATAGCATGACTTTTAATAGTAATACCTTTTTCTCTTTCTAAATCCATATCATCTAAAACCTGAGCTTGCATTTGACGCTCATGAATTGTTTTAGTTTGTTCTATCAATCTATCTGCTAAAGTGCTTTTACCATGATCAATATGTGCAATGATGCAAAAATTTCTAATATTCTTCATAATTAGTGCAAAGATAGTAGTAGAAAAATTTTTTCCCTATATTTGTAAACCCCCTTTGATATTTTATTTTTATTTAGAACTTTTTTAACCTTTTGCAGTGGATTTTATTGTAGAATTAATTAGAGATAGCATACTTTATTTTATTTTATTAATAGCTATATTAATAATCATTAAAGCCTATATGGTTTCTAATATAAAAAGGTTTGATATGGCTGAAATCTTCTTCAGCTTTTTTAGATTTTATTCTAAAGACGAAATTCACATGAGTAGCAATCGAAAAAGAGTAACTTTTATGCGTTGGAATAATTTACTTAATTATCTTATATATTTTATTGCTGGTGTGGTAGTATTGGTTTATTTAGTTACCAGAGATTCTTAAGTTTTATTTTCTTTTTAAAAAATTTCCTTTTCTTCTGTTGAGTTTTTCCTTTTATCAAACATTTCTGTTATTGTTTGTTATTACCTTTAATGTTTAAAATAAATAGGTCAATAAAAATATTTATAAACATGAATTTAGAAAATAAAATAGCTGTTTTAACAGGTGCAAGTAAAGGCTTAGGCAATGCCATTGCTAAAGCATTAATTAATAAAAATGTTGTTGTATATGGATTAGCAAGAAATGAAATTATTTTAAATGAAATGAAAAAAAACTTAGGCAATAATTTTCATCCTGTACAATTAGATATTACCAATGAAGTTGCTATAAGCAATTGGGTAAAAAATACTTTTCAGGAAAATTATATACCAGATATATTAATTAACAATGCAGGTGTAGGCTCTTTTCATAAAGTTGATGAAACCACCACAGATACTTGGCTATCTATGATAAATACTAATTTGAATGGAATGTTTTATATAACTTCTAAAATTGCTGCATTAATGAAAAAGAAAAATAGCAGCTCTCATATTGTTAATATTGGTTCTATCATAGGTAAAGTAGGACGTGCAGATGCTACAGCTTATTGCACTACAAAGTTTGGTGTACAAGGTTTTAGCGAATCTTTATATTTAGAGTTAAGACCATTTAATATTAAAGTAACTTGTATGAACCCAGGGTCAATAGAAACAGATTTTTTACAATCGTCTGGCATACATGCACATTCAAATATGTTGCATGCTGAAGATTTAGCCAATACTTTAGTGCATATTTTAGAAACACCAGATAATATGTTAATTAATGATATTACTATTAGGCCACTAAATCCTAAAGCACCTACACAATAATTATTTTAAATACTCTCTCCCATCATTAAAAAAATAGTAGGCATTTTATGAATATCTGGTAATTGCTTTAACCATTGATAAATTGGTTTAGTAATAATACATTCATTGTTAGCAGTAATATTAGATGCTATACAAAGTTTAGTTTCATCTTTACAAACACTAATAATATCTTTTAGCATTTGATTATTTCTATAAGGAGTTTCTATAAAAATTTGTGTACACTTTGTTCTGCAACTTTCAGTTTCTAATTCTTTAATTTTCTTTTTTCTATCAAAAGAATCGATAGGTAAATAGCCATTAAATTTAAAACATTGTCCATTCATTCCACTTGCCATTAATGCTAATAAAATAGAAGATGGACCCACCAATGGTTTTATGATTGCTTGTAATTGCTGAGCTTCATTAATTAATATTTGTCCAGGATCTGCAATACCAGGACAACCAGCTTCGCTAACAATACCTATATTTTTTCCTGCAATTAGTTGTTGTTTAAAATTAGTAATTACATTTTCTTCTGCTTTATGTATAGCATGCCATTCATAATTATCAAAAACCATTTCTTTCCAAAGCTTTTTAAAAAAACGACGGGTTGTTTTTTCATTTTCAACAAAAAAAACTTCACATTGTTTTATTGCATCAGTAATGTAAGATGGTATTGTTTCAATATTATCTTCTGCTAAAACAGTTGGTATTAAATAAACAGTTCCTAATGGCATAATTGCAATATATTAAAATTCTATATTAAACCATCAAATAGTTTATGTAATGATATTTTCAATTAGCAAATAGTATTCATCAATTTAGATGTTATACAGTTTAAAATTCATTTTCATTTACCGATATATTTAATGTTTTATTGTTAATAGCCATTTGCAAACTTTATTTTTGCAAATAATAGTTTAAACTAACTTTTAGCAAATCATGAATAAAATATATGCAACTATTATAACTATTGGAGATGAATTATTAATTGGTCAAGTAATAGATACAAATAGTGCTTACATAGCACAAGCATTAAATAAAATTGGTATTGTAATAAAGCAAAGAATAGCTATAGCAGATGATGAAAATGATATACATCAAGCTTTAGATACAGCTTTTAGCCACTCATCAATTGTATTAATTACAGGTGGCTTAGGACCAACTGCAGATGATATTACCAAACAAAGTTTAGGTAAATATTTTGGTGGTAAAATGATATTGCATCAACCAACACTTGCACATGTACAATATCTTTTTGAACAGGTTTTTAAAAAGCCAATGATAGAAAGAAATGTACAACAAGCAGTAGTACCAGATAATTGTGTGGTTTTAAAAAATGAAAAAGGCACAGCACCAGCATTAATGTTTGAAAAAGAAAATAAAATTTGTATTGCCATGCCTGGTGTACCTTTTGAAATGAAATGGATAATGCAAGAGCATGTTTTATCTATTATTCAAGAAAAATTTATAACAGGTTTTGTAGCACATAAAACTTTATTAACTGCAGGTATTGGCGAAAGTTTTTTAGCAGAATTAATTAAAGATTGGGAAAATAATTTACCCCCAACCATTAAACTTGCTTATTTACCAAAATTTGGAATGGTGAGGTTAAGGCTTTCTAGTTTTGGCGAAAATCAAGTTACTGTACAAGAATTAATTAATCATGAATTTGAACAATTAAAAACTTTAGTAAAAGATTATTTAGTGATAGATGATGATATACCTTTAGAATTGGTTTTATCTGAACTATTAAGAAAAAATAATAAAACATTAGCAACAGCAGAAAGCTGTACAGGTGGCTCAATAGCAAGTGCAATAACTACTCATGCAGGTGCAAGTGACATTTTTAGTGGTGGTGTGGTAAGTTATAGTTACTATTCTAAAAATAAAATTTTACAAGTACCAAATGAAGTTTTAAATACACAAGGTGCTGTAAGTAAAGAAACTGTAGAGTATATGGTAAAAAATGTATTAACACTATTAAATACAGATTATGCCATTGCTGTAAGTGGTATTATGGGACCTGGTGGTGCTACAAAAGATAAGCCTTTAGGCTTAGTATGGATTGCTATTGCTAATAAAGAAAATGTAATAGCAAAACAATTTCAATTTAAGTACGATAGAGAAAGAAATATTCAACACACAATAGTTACAGCTATGAATATGCTGAGAAAATTAATGATAGAAGATGGTTGTACACTATAATTTGTGCATTTAAAAATTCAAAAATTAAATAATAGTTGCTTGTTTTATAGTTTTTACACTTCATTTGCAGCCATTATAGTTATTTTGCAACTATGAAATTTTCTGCCTTTAAGTTTTTTATCTTTTTATGTATGGCCATTTTTGTATTGCATAATTATGCAAATGCACAACGTACATTACAAATAGATAGAACTGCTGGTGGTGGGCAAACTTATGATAATCAAGGACGACCAGTACCAAGAGCTAAAACAACAGGAGACTCTTTACAAAAAAGAGATAAATATGCAGACTCCATTACTATTTTTTACAAATACTACGATTCATCTGCTATAAGAAAAATAGATTCTTCTATCAACGATTTTGCTAAAAGATTTGCTCAACCATATTATTATCAAAACAATGGAAATTATGGTACTGCTTCTCGTTCATTATTATTTAATCCTTTAATGAATGCTGGTTGGGATGCAGGTTTTCATCAGTTTGATGTGTATGATTATACTATTCAAAATACTAAACTTTATCAAACTACAAGACCATATACTGAACTTGCTTATATTTTAGGTACAAAAGCAGAGCAAACAATTAATGTACTACATACACAAAACAAAAAATCTAATTTTAATTTTGGTGTAGAATACAGATTTATCAATAGTCCTGGAAGTTTTAAATCGCAAAATAATAATCATAATAATATGCGTTTTAATGCTGCATTTCATACTAATAATAGAAAATATGCAACTATGTTAATTTGGATTTCTAATAAACATGTATCTTCTGAAAATGGTGGTTTAAGAGATGCTTCT
>CAUJDL010000035.1 GCA_963169635.1 Bacteroidota bacterium | reverse complement strand
CAGCACAAACATATTATTGCACAAGCAACAACAACTACCAAATTATATAATTTATCTTTGGTAAATGATTTAGCACAAGGCAATACAGAATTTATTAAAAATCTTTCTCAAATATTTATAGATACAATACCTGCAACATCTAAAGAATTATTACAAGAGGTAAAAAGTGAAAATTGGGAACAAGCAAGTAAAATAGCTCATAAATTAAAAAGCACTATTGATACTATGCAAATAGCCTCTATAAAAGATGATGTAAGAATTATAGAAGCAAACGGAAAAACTAAAACAAATGTTTTAATGATACCTATTCTTGCTCAAAAAATTGATAGAATAATTAACGAAGTTACTGTGCAATTAAAAGAAGAGTTTAATTTATAATACTTTTAAACTTTACTGTACTTTTAAAAATTTTATATTACGCATTATACCACTGTATTTACTTCTTTTTAATGGAGAGTTTTTAAAAATCTTTTTAAAACTTTCTTCAGTCATATCTTCCCATTCTTGTGTTGTTAAATTTAATATGGCTGGTATTGGTGCAAAGCCTTCTTCTGTTGTTGGTTTACTAAATCTATTCCAAGGGCAAACATCTTGACAAATATCGCATCCAAACATCCAATCTTTAAAACTACCTTTTACACTTTCATCAATTAATAAATCTTTTAACTCTATAGTATAATAACTAATACACTTACTAGCATTAATTACTTTATTAGGTAAAATGGCTTCTGTTGGGCAATTATCAATACATTTTGTACAGCTACCACAATAATCTTTAGCAAAAACATTATCATAAGCTAATTCAATATCTACAATTAATGTTGCAATAAAATTAAATGAGCCAGATTGTTTGGTAATTAAAAGTCCATTTTTACCAACCCAACCTAAACCACTTTTTACAGCCCAAGTTTTTTCTAATACAGGTGCACTATCTACAAAACCACGACCATTTATTGTACCAATATGTGTATTCAAATCTGCCAAAAGTTCTTTTAATTTATCTTTAATTACAAAGTGATAATCTATACCATAAGCATATTTAGAAATTTTAGGAAAATCTTTTTTTTGTTGTTGAGCAGGATAATAATTCATTAAAAGTGTAATAACACTTTTAGCATCAGGCACTAATTTTTGAGGGTTTGTTCTAAGATCAAAATAATTTTCCATGTATTGCATTTTACCATGATAACCCTTAGAAAGCCATTGTTCTAAACGTTTGGCGTCGTCTGCTAAAAATGCTGCTTTTGCAATACCACAATAAGTAAATCCAAGTGTTGCAGCTTTTTGCTTTATGTATTGGCTATATGAAATTGTATTGTTGATAATGATGTTTATTTTTTAACTTCTACTAACATGGTTTTCTTTCTATCTACTTTTAACTTATAGATACCACCAACTTTTAATGCTACATTTTCTGTAACATGTCCAACAGGAAAATCAAAACAAATAGGGTAGTGGTATTCTTTTACATGATGCTGAATAATAGTATATACATCTAATCCAAAAGGTGCAGTTGTATCTTTTAAGTCAGAAAATTTACCAATAATTAATCCCTTTAATTTATCTAATACTCCAGCACGTTTTAATTGCACAAACATTCTATCTATATTATATAAATATTCACCTACATCTTCTATAAATAAAATTTTGTTGGTAGTTTTATAAGCAGATTTACTACCTATTAAATGGGCAATTAATGCTAAATTTCCACCTATAAGTTCTGCTGTTGTTTCACCTTGTTTATTAAAAGCATGTGTAGCACAAGTATATTTTCCTAAATAACCTGTAATTGCTTTTTTAATAGATAAGATATAATCATTTTTAAATCCATTATTATTAAATGCTGCAGCCATTGGTGCATGTAAAGAAGCAATTTTTAATTGAGTATTAATATGAGCATGTAAAACAGTAATATCGCTATAACCAATTATCCATTTAGGATTTTTATTAAACTTGCTAAAGTCTAATAAATCAATAATTCTGCTTACACCATAGCCACCACGAGCACAAAAAATTGCTTTAATATTTTCATCATCTAACATCTGCTGAAAATCTGCTAATCTTTCATCATCTGTACCTGCAAAATAATTTTTTTGTTTACCACCTAATGTTTTACCAACTACAACTTTAAAACCCCATGCTGTTAAAGTTTGTATGCAAGTATTAGCATTTTTTAAAGACATAAAACCAGCAGGACAAAGCATACCAATGCTATCGCCTTTTTTTAAGTTAGGAGGTAATTGTATCATAAAGCAATATTACTAAAAGCAATTAACTTGTAAAAAATGATTGATTTAAAAATAAACAGATGTGGTGTTTAAAACTGAATGTTAAATATAATTAATTTTGCTTTTCAATTTTATACAAATACTTTCAAACCCTTTTTATGAAAGATAGAATTTTGGTAATTGGTGCAAGTGGACAAATAGGAGTAGAGCTTACTTTAGCACTTAGAAAAATATATGGTAATAATAATGTAATTGCCTCTGACTTAAGAGAGCAAAACCCTTTACTTGAAGGTACAGGCCCTTATGTAAGTTTAGATGTAATGAATAGCGAAATGCTACATGTACAAGTTATCAGACAAAATATTACACAGATATATTTATTAGCAGCAATACTTAGTGCAACAGGAGAAAAAAATCCAAACCTTGCATGGCATTTAAATATGCAAGGCTTATTAAATGTGTTAGATATTGCCAGAGAAGAAAATATTCAAAAAGTATATTGGCCAAGTAGTATAGCAGTTTTTGGGCCTACAAGTCCTAAACAAAATTGTCCACAAAAAACCATTATAGAGCCAATTACAGTTTATGGTATTAGTAAATATGCAGGAGAGTTTTGGTGTAATTATTATCACAAACGTTATGGTGTAGATGTAAGAAGTTTGCGTTATCCAGGATTAATAAGTTATAAAAGTGCACCAGGTGGTGGTACTACAGATTATGCAGTAGAAATTTATCATGAAGCGTTGGAAGAAAAAAAATATACTTGCTTTTTAAAAGAAGATACTTATTTACCCATGATGTATATGCCAGATGCAATTAGAGCAACTATAGAACTAATGGAAGCTCCTATAGAAAATATTCATACAAGAACATCATACAATATTGCAGGTATGACTTTTGCACCAAAAGATATTGCAGCTTCTATACAAAAGCATATACCAGATTTTTCTATTTCTTATCAACCTGATTATAGACAAGCAATTGCAGAAAGTTGGCCTCAAAGTATTGATGATAGTACAGCAAATACTGATTGGGGTTGGAAACCTCAATACGATTTAGAAAAAATGACAGCAGATATGCTGCTTAACTTACAAAAAGGCTAACTATCAAAAATCGTCAATTATCGTCCTTTATAACTTGGTAAAAAGAAAACAAAAAATCCTACACATAATGTAAGTGAAGCAGGCAGCCAATTTCCATGTTGTAACTGGCTAATGCCATAAATTCCAATAAATCCTAAAAAGCCAAGTGGCCATAACTTTTTCATATAGGTACGTTTTTGGGTTAAAGAAAACAACGGTTAAATACGGATAAAACTGATTGATGTAAACTTAAAAAATTACCCATGAATTTCCAAATTTATTTTCGCACTTTAGTACGAAAAAATACTTTAATTATAAGGTTACTTTTTAAAAATTATATAATGTGTTGAAGGCTAATATGCTGGAAGAAAAATGGTACATTTAGTACCTTTGCCTAAAACAGAGTTAATGGTAATGCTTCCATTATTTTGTACCAAAAATTCTTGTGTTAATAATAAACCCAATCCTGTGCCTCTTTCATTATGTGTACCAAATTCAGGATTAATTTTTATAGATGTAAATAAATTCTTTAGCGTTTTTTCATCCATTCCTTTTCCAAAATCTTCTATACTAATTTCTATTTTATTATTTTGTTTTATTGCAACAATATTAATTTCACCATTATCATAACTAAATTTAATAGCATTAGAAATTAAAATACGCAATATTAAACTAACATGAAATGGATCGGCATTAACTAAAATTAATTCATCAATAGATAAATTAATTTTTATTTTTTTTAATTCAATTGCTTGTTGTAATAAATTAATAGTTTGTAATATAAAAGTCTTAAGTTCAAAAGTTTCAGCATTAACTTTTATTCCTTGCATTTGGCTTTTACTCCATTCTAACAATAAGGTTAAATTTTCATTTAACTGGTCTAATTTAATTGAAATGTTTTTAGCATGTAAATGAATATCTTCTTTAGTAATTAAATTATTTTGTATTAAATCTAAAGTGCCTCTTAATGTATTAATAGGCGATTTAACATCATGAGCTATGATAGAAAATATTTTTTCTTTTGCATCACTCATTTCTTTTAATTGCTGATTACTTAAGGATAATTCATTTGTTTTTTCTAATAATTGATTTTGTTGATAATTTAATAGCTGATGATTGCTTTCTAATTCTCTTCTATGATAAAATCTTAAAATGCCAAAGTATCTTAAAAAAATAATTTGTAAAAAAAGCCAAATTAAGATACTTTCTACTCTATTAGCTTCTCCCAAATCTTCATATACTGTATAATAAGTATTAAATATGGTTATGAAAATAAATAATGAACTGTATATTAAAATACTTCTTAAGTAATTACTTTTTTTATCTGCTCTATAAATTAAACTCAT
>CAUJDL010000034.1 GCA_963169635.1 Bacteroidota bacterium | reverse complement strand
ATTTTATATTACCATTCTTAATTTTTTTAAATTAAAAAAATATCATTTTTTTTTTTTTTATATAATACTAATTATTAATTATCCCACTCAAAAAGCTTCTAAAAGTTTATTTAGAAAAATGAATCTTGCTTTTAAAAGTAGAGCTACACAAGCTAAAATTGTTAAAGAAGCATTACAAAAAAGCCCTTATGCAACCATTATTTGTGGCGATTTTAATGATGTACCAGCCAGCAATACTTATTATACAATTAAAGGTAATAGGAATGATGTATTTTTAAATAATGAATTTGGTATAGGTAGAAGTTTTATTTCTTTAGCACCTACTTTAAGAATAGATTATATTTTTACTGACGAGAATTTTACTTCTCAACAATTTGAAATGGTAGATGAAAATTTAAGCGACCATTTAATGCTAATAACTGATGTACGATTGAAAAAATAATTTATTTATTCCATTCAATATGACCATTAATATTATTCCTTTCAAATACTTCTAATATTTCTGTACAAAACTTAATCAGTGTATCATCATTTTCCTGTTTTGCTAACTCATATAATCTAATAAACATTTTTTTACCTGTTTCAGTTTGCTTAAAATTTTTCTTAATAAAATTATGTTGAGCACATAAAGTTTGTCCATTATCTACTATCGCTTTACCTCCAAAGTCTTTTGGCTTAATATGGTCTATATGCAATTCTACACCTTCTTTTCTGCCTTTACCACAAATTACACATTTATAATTATCTCTTTCTAAAATTTGCTTTTTTTGAGAGCTGGTAAAATCTTCCAATTCTCTATTTTTTACAAATTCAGGATCGTATCTATAAACACCTTTTGCAACTTTAATTAAAAAACCTTTTTGAGATAAAGAACGAATACCTCTATCTGGGTCTCTAAAAACATTCCCTGTTCTTTTTTTAAATTCTTCTGTTACCCAATCAACAACTTCAGAGTGTTTTATATCTCTATTAGGGTTATTAATAAAAAATTCTTTAATAATATCAAGCTGTGATACTTTCATTAATATCTGTTATAAAATTTATAGCCCCTGTTTCTAATATTATTCTATTTTTTGCTAACTCACAGTAAGTATTATCTATTTCTACGCCTATTGCTCTTCTATTTAAGTTTTGTGCTACAAGTAAAGTTGTTCCACTTCCAGCAAAAGGGTCAAAAACTACATCATTTACATAGCTTAGTAATTTAATACATCTAAAAGGTAATTCTTTTGGAAAAGGGGCAGGATGCCCAATTCTTTTTTTACTCTCACCATTAAATGTCCAAACTCCATTTGTCCATTCTTTAAATTCATCACCAGAAATATCAGAATGTTTTGTACCAAATGTTTTTTTCCATTCATCTTTATAAAATATAACTATTAATTCCACAGGTGCAATTATAACTGGTGCAGATGCAGATTTCCAAGAACCCCAAGCAGTTCTTCTAGAAATATTTCCTTCATTCCAAATAACTGTTGTTTTATATTTCCAACCAACTGATTGAGCTATTTTTGTTAAATCTGCACCAACAGATTTATTACCTCCTTTATTTTTATCAAGTGGTATATTTAAACAAAATCTTGCTTGTGGTTTACTCCAATCAAAACAATTTTTCATCCATTTTTTTGAAAAATCTAAATATTGTTCATAGTTTAATTCATCATTACTAGAGTTATATTCAATTCCAACATTATAAGGTGGTGAGGTAACAATTAAATCAATAAATTGTTTATTAAAAAAATCTGCATTTAAAACATCGCCTTTAAAAAGCAATGATTTTTTATGACGAAAATACTCAACTCGAATTTCATTATTATTTTCTTCAACTATATTAAGTATATCTTCTACATCATCATACATATTAACTTACTGTTTTAATGTAAAAATACAATAAAATAAATGGATTAAATAAAATGTATAATTCATTAATAAATATTCTCCTCACATTTTCAAAAATCTGCCTTTACTTTGTTGCTCTATTCTAAATTCTTTGCTATATGTCTATTAAAATTTTTATTACTGGTGGTACTTTCGATAAAGAATATAATGAACTTAATGGTACTCTTTTTTTTAAAGACTCTCACATGAGTGAAATGCTAAAACTTGGTAGAAATAAAGCTGATGTAGATGTAAGAACTTTAATGATGGTGGATAGTCTTGAAATGACTGAAGAAGACCGTAACTTAATTGCTTATCAATGCCAACATTGTGCAGAAGATAAAATAATTATTACTCATGGTACAGATACTATGACAGATACTGCAGAACTTATTGCAAAAACAATTACCAATAAAACTATTGTAATTACAGGTGCCATGATTCCTTATAAGTTTGGTAGTAGCGATGGTTTATTTAATTTAGGTAGTGCAATTGCTTTTGTACAAACCTTACCTTATGGTGTTTATGTAGCTATGAATGGTGAGTATTTTAAAGCAGGTACAGTAAGAAAAAATAAACAAACAGGAACTTTTGAGGCTATAACTGTTTAATTTTTAATTATTTATAATAAATATATTAGTAAACTTTTGTCAAATTATTCATTCCCCTTATCTTTGCACACCTTTCGCAAAATAGTGGTATGGTGACCACTGTTTAAAAGAAACAAAATTGTTAGGTTAAGTAAATTTTTTAAACAAATGAAACAAACATTCCAACCACATAAACGTCGTAGAAAAACTGTTCATGGTTTTCGTAAACGTATGCAAACAGCTAATGGTCGTAAAGTATTAGCAAGTCGTCGTGCAAAAGGTCGTAAGAAATTATCTGTTTCTGACGAACGTGGATTAAAATAAAATTGTTATTCTTTACAATTAATAAAAATAAAATTTTTATTAAAGTTCTGCTGTTATAGCAGAACTTTTTTATTTTTAAAGCTATATGGTTAAAATTTTTTCATACAATAAACAAGAAAAATTAAAAAGCAGAAAACAAATAGAGCAACTATTTGCAGAAGGTAAAAGTTTTGTAGTGCATCCTATAAAAGTTACTTATATGCTTTTAGAAAATTCTTTAACAAATATACCTATACAAATAAGTGTTGGTGTAAGCAAAAGAAATTTTAAAAATGCTACCGATAGAAATAGAATTAAAAGACTTTTAAGAGAAGCTTATAGATTAAATAAATTACCATTACACCAACATTTAAAAAATGCCAACCTACAAATAGCTGTTTTTATTTTTTATATAGATAAAGAAATTGCTGAATTATCTACCTTGCACCAAAAATTTTTATTGATGAACGAAAAGCTTATAAAACAATTAAATTGAAACAAATTTTAATTATATTAAGTTATCCATTTTTATTACTAATAAAAATTTATCAATATGGAATTTCGCCAATGTTAGGTCCAAAGTGTAGATTTACACCAACATGTTCTCAATATGCAGCAGAAGCATTAAAAAAACATGGTTTAATAAAAGGTACTTGGTTAGCTTTAAAAAGAATAAGTAAATGTCATCCTCATGGAGGTAGTGGTTACGATCCTGTACCTTAATTATTAAAAAATAAAACAACAATTTTTATAAATTAATTAAACAAATGAAAGAGTATTTAGAACAAATAGTTTTAGATAATCCTATAAAAAGCTATTTAATAGTTATTGGTATTATTGTTATTGCCCTTCTTTTTAAAAGATATGTATCTAAGTACATTGCTAGTTGGTTATATAAATTAGTTGCTAAACCTACCAACGATATTAAAAGAAAATCTTTTTTAAATAAAGTTCTAAAACCATTAGATATTTTTCTTGTATTTTTTGTTGGTTTAACAGCAGTTGGCGAATTATATTATCCTAAAGTTTTTGATTTTAAAATACATAATGTATCAATTAAATCTATTGTTGGTGGTATAGAAGCTACTGCAATGATTATTATTTTTATTTGGCTTTGTAGTAGAATTATAGATTTTATTGCTCTTATTTTAGAAGAAAAAGCAAATACTACAGAAGACCAAACAGACAATCAATTAGTAGTTTTTTTTAAAGATTTTTTTAAAGCTATTCTTATCATCATTGGTATATTATTAATACTACGTTTTACTTTTAATAAAAACATTAGTAATATACTTACAGGCTTAAGTATTGTTGGTGCTGCAATAGCACTATCATTAAGAGAAAGTTTAGAAAACTTAATTGCCTCTTTCATCATATTTTTTAATAAACCTTTTATAACAGGTGATATTGTTAAAGTGCATAATTTTACTGGCACTGTAGAAAAAGTTGGATTAAGAAGTACTCGAATTAGATCTGATGTAAAAACTTATATTACTGTACCTAATAAACAAATGGTAGATAGTATTTTAGACAATATAACACATCGTACACAAAGAAAAATTGATATTCGTTTAGAGTTAGCTGTAGATACTAAACCTGAACAACTAAAAGCATTAACACCTTTGTTTAAAAACATGCTTACTCAATTTAATCATATTGAAAATAGTTTTGTATATTTTTTAGAAACTGGTAAAAATGCTCATGTATTTATGATAGAAGTTTTTACTGATGTATCTCAAACTATTCAAGAGTTTTATACTTTAAGAGAAGAAATGAATATTGCTGTTTTAGAAATTCTTAAACAGCAAAAAATTGACTTAGCAACAAAATCATCAAACATTACAGTACATAATTCATAGCTTACTAAACTATAAGTTTTATTTTTTAAAATTGATATATGAGAATATTACTTTTATCTATCATCTTCTTATTGATATTAAAGAATTCTCATGCTCAAGAAACATATCAACTTTATCGTACAAAAGGCAAATTACCTGCATTGTCTTATAGCAATGGAACTGATAGATTAGGAAGTGCAAAAATGAATTTTATTGATACTAATGTGTTAATAAAAGTAATAGATTCTGTAGATAATTTTTATATCATAAAATTAGCTAAATATCATACTGCTTTTTTAGAAAAACAATTTGCAATCATAGATACAATTACAAAAACTGAACAAACGTATTTAAGCAATTCTTGGACTGCTAAAGCTGTTGCTGATAGTTTTGATATTATTAAAATTCAACTAACAGAAAAATTACCTTATAAAATTTGGATGGAAACAAATCCTAATAAAATAAAATTGCAACTATATGGTGTAAAAAGTAATATCAATTGGATAAACCAACTATCTAATACTAAAATGATAAAAAGTATTAGCTATCAACAATCAGAAGATGATGTAATTACTGCTACTATTGATTTATATGGCAATTATCATTGGGGTTTTTCTACTAATTATTTACACAATAATTCTTTAGAAATAAAAATTAAACATGCTCCTAAAAAAGCTTCTATTAAAAATTTAGTGATAGCCATAGATGCTGGTCATGGTGGTACAAACGAAGGAACAAAAGGAATTAAACATCAAATTCTTGAAAAAGATTATACCCTACTTTTTGCTAAAGCATTAGCAGAAATTTTAACTAAGAAAGGTGCTAAAGTTATTATGACACGTACTACAGATACAACATTTAATAATAAAGACAGAATTTTATTTTTACAAAATCAGCAACCCGATTTATTAATAAGTCTTCATTTAAATGCAGCTACCAATACAGCTATTAATGGTGTAAGTACTTATTATAAACACATAGGTTTTAAGCCACTTTCTACCAATATTTTACAAAAAATGTTAGAGCTACCACTTAATGAATTTGGTAATATTGGTAGTTTTAATTTTAGTCTTAATGCAATAACAGATTTCCCAAATTGTTTAGTAGAAATTGCCTTTATTAGTAATGAAGAAGATGAAGCAAAAGTATTAGACCCAAAATTTCATCAACAAGTAGCACAAAAAATTTATTTAGGTATCAAAGATTTTTTGAAAGGCATTAATGAAGATTAAGCTTTCAAAAATTTCAGTAAAATGAATAATAAAAAATACTAACTTCAACGCTTAAAATAAAAGTATGCGTATTATTCCATTTTTTATTTCTGCTATCCTAACTACTGGTTTAGTTATTGCATTAAATACTCAATTCAAATCAGGTAATTCTAAAACACCCAAATTGGGTTATTTTCTTTCGCCTCAATATGGTTTTTGGCAAAATGCAGAGCCTACTAATATTTCTTTTAATGAAGATATTAAAATGCCTGGCGTAAGCAAACAAGTAGATGTATATTATGATGAAAGATTAGTACCACATATTTATGCAGAAAATAATTATGATGCTTATTTTATTCAAGGGTATATACATGCAAAATTTAGATTGTGGCAAATGGAATTTCAAACCTATTTAGTAGGTGGCAGATTAAGTGAAATTATTGGCGAAGATGGTTTAAAAACTGATAAATATTTTAGAAGATTAGGCTTAGTATATGCAGCAGAAAATTCTTTAAAAGCATTAGATGCAGATGCAAATACAAAAGAAGCATTAGATGCTTATACTAATGGTGTTAATACTTACATTAATTCTTTAAAGCCAGAACAAATTCCTTTTGAGTATAAATTATTAGATTATAAACCAGAAGCATGGACTAATTTAAAATCTGCTCTATTCTTAAAATTAATGAGTTGGGATTTAGCAGGTGCACCTGAAGATTTAACTTATACCAATACTAAAAATTATTTTGGTTACGATGATTTTGAAAAACTTTTTCCAGCTATTCAAGATTCGTTAGACCCCATTATTCCTAAAGGAAGCATTTTTGAAACTCCTTCTATTAATGTTACACCTCCTACAAATATGGATAGTGTATATTTAGAAAGAAAAAATATTACCATTAAAGAAGAAACTTTAAAACCTAATAAAAATAATGGTAGTAATAATTGGGCTGTTGCAGGTAGCAAAACAAGTAGTGGCAAACCAATTTTATGCAACGATCCTCATCTTGGTTTAAACCTTCCATCTCTTTGGTTTGAAATGCAAATTACTACACCAGAATATAGTAGTTATGGTGTTACATTTCCTGGCTCTCCTACTATTGTAATTGGTTTTAACGATAGTTGTGCTTGGGGAGTTACTAATGCTGGTCGTGATGTAAAAGATTATTATGAAATGAAATTTAAAGATAGTAGTATGCAAGAATATTGGTTTGATGGTAAATGGCAAACTGCTACTATAAGAACAGAAGTAATAAAAATAAAAGGCCAACCAAGTGTAGAAGAAAAAATTGCTATGACAGTTTTTGGTCCTGTAATGTATGATAAATCTTATGTATCAGACTCTGCCAATCCTTTAAATATTGCTGTAAGATGGAAAGCTCATGATGGTAGTAATGAATTAAGAACTTTTTATAAGCTAAACAGAATGAAAGGATATGTAGATTATGTTGATGCAATTTCTACTTTTGAATGTCCTGGTCAAAACTTTGTTTTTGCATCGCATAATGGAGATATAGCCATTAGACAGCAAGGTGCATTTGTAGCAAAATGGAAACATCAAGGAGATTTTGTAATGCCAGGTACAGATAGTAGTTATATGTGGCAAGGCATTATTCCTGCAAAAGAAAATCCACAAATGATAAATCCTGCAAGAGGTTTTGTTAGCAGTGCCAACCAACAAGCTGTAGATGAAACTTATCCTTATTATTTAGGCAGACCAAATTTATTTCCTCTTTATCGTGGTTTAATTATCAATAAAAAATTAACCACCATGCAAAATATTACACCTCAAGATATGCAGCAATTGCAAACAGATAACTATAATATTTTTGCAGAAATATGTAAACCTATTTTATTAAAATATATCAATACTGCTGAGTTAAATGAAAATGAAAAAAATTATTTTCAAACATTTAGTAGCTGGAATTTAAGAAATGATGTTAACGAAAAAGGTATAACCATTTTTAATATTTGGTGGGATAGTTTAGAAACTGCAATATGGAAAGATGAATTTACTAAAGCTAATTTAAAACTTCATTTTCCAGAATCATCTACCTTAATTGAAAAACTAATTAACGATAGTACTTCTTATAAATTTATTGATAATATTAATACTCCCAATAAAGTAGAAACTTTAGCAGAAATCATTACTCAAGCTTTTAAAAATGCAGCTAAAACTATTGAAGAATTAGATAAAAAAGACAATTTAACTTGGGCTAAGTATAAAGATACCAAAGTACAACACCTTACTAAAATACCTGCATTAAGTACACTGCATATACCAATTGGTGGAGGTAAGCATATAATTAATGCTACTACAACTGTTCATGGTCCTAGTTGGAGAATGATTGTACACTTAACAGATAAAGTAGAAGCTTTTGGTGTTTATCCAGGTGGACAAAGTGGAAATCCTGGTAGCAAATATTATAGCAACTTTATAAGCCAATGGGCAGAAGGAAAATATTATAATTTAATTTTTATTTCTAAACACGAAGCCAGAAAAGATGCAAGAATGAAATGGCATACTGTATTTATCAATGGATAAACTTATTAACTATGAAATTTATAACATCAATTATATTAACTGCTTTACTAAGCTATGCAATTGGATTATTTACAAATTTACCTTGGTATAGTTTTGTTTTTTGTGCTTTAATGGTAGGTATTGCTATTCATCAAAAACCATGGAAAGCTTTTACTGCTGGTTTTATTGCAGTATTTTTATTATGGGCAATTTTAGCTTTCTTAAAAGACAATGCCAATGAACATATTTTATCTAAAAAAGTTGCAGAAATTTTACCACTAAATGGCAACTATATTTTACTAATTATTATCACAGGTTTTGTAGGTGGTTTATTAGCTGGTTTAAGTGGTATTACAGGTAGCTATTTAAGAAAGTTGAAATAATAACTTTGTTAAACTTCTATCAATAAATAAATTACTTGTTTAACTATTAAAGTTTTTAATACCTTTAGTTTAGTAAAAATTATTTATGAAAAAAATTACTCCATATATTATTATTGATTTAGCAGTAATCATTTTTGCATTTATTATTAGCAATGCTTACAAATACAAATTTGTATCTACAGAAACTATTGTTGTTACTGGTTTAGCACAAAAAGATTTTACAAGTGATTTAATTGTTTGGAAAGGTAGTTTTACCAGAAATGGATTTGATTTAAAACAAGTTTATAAAGAGATTAAACAAGATGAAGCTTCTATCAAAAAATATTTAATAGAAAAAGGTTTGCCCGATAGTAGCATTGTATTTTCATCAATTAATACTTATAAAAATTTTCAAACTAAATATTCAGATCAAGGAATTGTAATTGGTAGCGTATTTCAAGGCTTTAACTTAACTGGTGAGGTTACAGTAAACTCAAAAGATATTGCTTTAGTAGAAAAAATTTCTAGAGAAGTTACCGAACTTTTACAAAATGGAATAGAATTTAGCTCTATGCAACCTGCATTTTATTATACAAAATTGCACGATTTAAAAATAGATATTTTAGCACAAGCTGCAGCAGATGCTAAATTAAGAGCAGAAACAATTGCTAAAAGCTCTGGTGTAAAAATCAGTAATTTAAAAAGAGCATCAACAGGTGTTTTTCAAATAGTGGGTAAAAACGAAAATGAAGAGTTTAGTTATGGTGGCTCTTTTAATACTTCATCAAAAGAAAAAACTGCTTCTATTACTATCAGGTCAGAATTTTTATGCCAATAAAATATGCAGGGTTACATAATATATGGTTTATCAAATTGCGATACAACAAAAAAAACCATTCAATGGTTTAAAAAACATCAGCTAAATTTTCAATTCCATAATTATAAAGCCACTCCTATTTCAAAAGAAAAGTTGGCAGATTGGTGCTATCAAAAAGGTTGGGATAAATTATTAAACAAACGTGGCACTGCTTTTCAAAGATTACATCCTGTTATTAAATTAAGTGCTACAACAGAAGCAAATGTTATAGAAATTATGTTTGCCAGACCAAGCACTATTAAACGACCTATCATTGAAAAAAATAATCAAATAATTACTATCGGCTATAACGAAATAGAGTTTAATGTTCGTTATTTATAATACAGATAATTTTTGTAAAGCCTCAACCGTATTTTGATAAGTAGCTTCATCACTTAATATTTGAGGCACAAATTTTTCGCCAATTACTTTTTCGTATAAGTCAATATATCGTTGAGAAATTGCTTGTATCCATTCATCACTCATGTTAGGAATAGTTTGTCCTTCTTTGCCCATAAAATTATTTTCAATAAGCCATTCTCTTACAAATTCTTTGCTTAATTGTATTTGTTTTTCTCCTGCTAATTGTCTTGCTTCAAAACCATCTGCATAAAAATATCTAGATGAGTCTGGTGTATGTATTTCATCCATCAAAATTATTTCATTACCAATTTTTCCAAACTCATATTTAGTATCTACTAAAATTAAACCTTGTTTTGCTGCAATTTGTTTGCCTCTTTCAAATAATTGCAAAGTATATTTTTCTAAAA
>CAUJDL010000033.1 GCA_963169635.1 Bacteroidota bacterium | reverse complement strand
AACCAACTTCTCTCCTATCCTATTTTATGAGTATTTATTTTATTGCTGAGAATAATTATTTTTTGTAGCAACTATTTCATTAATGCTAAAAACTCATCTACTTTATCTATAGAGAGTGAGGCTGTTAAATTATTTTTTAATTTAAGATAACCACCATCGCTTTTAATATATTGTAGTACTGCTCTTATATTTACAATATAAGATTTATGACATCTGAAAAAGAATGGTAAAGCAGCAAGTGTTTCTTCAAAATGTTTTAAGTTTTTGCTGGCAAGCAGTTTTGTTCCATTGTTTAAATGAAGTTCGCTATAAGCTGCTTCTCCTTTTAACATTACAATATCTGTAGGTTTTATAAAGTGCAAAGCTTGCCCACTAGATACTACAATTCTTTTTTCATCCCAATCAGTATCTATATTTAAGTTTTCTTGTAATGTGCGTAATTGTTCTGTTTGCTTATGATGCTGTTGTTTTGAATAACGCTCTACAGCTTCTACTAATTGATTGTGCTGAATAGGTTTTAATAAATAATCAATTGCCGAAAAACGAAATGCTTGTAATGCATATTCATTATATGCTGTAGTAAAAATGATAGAAAAATCTACTTCATTATCATTAAAAAAATCCATGAGTTCAAGGCCACTATGCCCTGGCATTTCTATATCTAAAAAAACTAATTGAGGTTTATATTTTTTAATAGCTTTTACGCCTGATGGTAAGTCTTCGCATAAAGCTGCAATATTTAAAGTAGGACAATATTGTTCTATAATAGATTTCAGCAAATTTCTTGCTTTAGGTTCATCGTCAATTACAATACATTGTATCATATTACAAAAGAAATAGGTTGTTTACAAAAAAACAACTTCATTTTACCAAATCATAGTTTTATTTTATGTAGCAATGATTTAATAGTTAGAAATTGAAAGTAATATCATCATTATTCTACTGTTTTTGTTGCAATATTGTTCTGCTTTGTGTAGGTATAAATAATTTTACCAAAGTACCTAAAGCATTGCCATGATTATCTTCTTTATCTATTATTTGCAGTACAATACTTTGCTGTAAACCTCTGTTTAATATTTCTAAACGTTTTTCATTTGCTTTTAATGCAAAGCTTTGATGCTTTTGTTTGTGTTTATTTAATTGTTCACTTCTTTTTCTTCCTATACCATTATCTTCAATATTTACTAATATTCCTGCCTCTTGTTTTTGCATACTAATATTGAGCATCCAATCATTTTTTTTATGTAATAATCCATGCTTAATAGCATTTTCTACATAAGGTTGTATTAGCATGGTAGGTATATATAAAGAATCTATACTTATATTTTCATCAATGTAAAAATGATAATGCAATTTATCTTCAAACCTTTGCTGCTCTAATTCAATATAAAGTTTTAAGGCTTTTATTTCATCTGCAATAGATACAAAATCTTTATTACTCATATCAAGAATTAACCTTGTTAGTTGAGAAAATTTAGATAAATATTCACTTGCATTTTCTTTATCGTTGGTATATATATAAGATTGTATAGTATTAAGTGCATTAAATAAAAAATGTGGATTCATTTGACTTTTAATAGCCGATAACATACTTTGATTAAGCTCTTGTTCTATTTTTATTTTCTGCTCTACTAACTTATTTCTTTGCTTTATATTGTTAATTCTGTAAATAAAAAAAGCCCATAAACTTCCTGCTATTATCAATAAAATACCACCTACAAACCACCATTGTTTATAAAATGGTGCTGCTATAGAAAATGAAATTTGTATATCTTTTTCAGATGGTACATTATCTTCATTAAATGCTCTAATAGTAATGGTGTATTTGCCAGATGATAATGATGGTAAGTTTAACTGTCTTGCAGTACTTTCTAATACTTGCCAATCATTTTGATTAATACGATAATGAATAGATGCATTATTATTTTCACTTTTAAAAGCCAGCAAAGAAAACTGCACCATTATATTATTTTGATTACTTGCTAATTGTAAAGGATGTTGTAATAAATTTTTTCTTTGCCCATTTACCCAAATACTATTTAAACTTAGTAAAGGAGCAACATTATTTTTAACATTTAAATTTTCATTAAACACTACAAAGCCTTGCGATGTTGCTAAATAAATTTTTCCTTCTTTTACTAATACATCTTTTAGTTCTGCTTTTGGCAAACCATCTGCATAAGTATAATTAATTACAGTGTTATTGATTGTATGGTAGCGTTGTAGTGTATCATTACTTATTAACCATAAATAGTTACCACTTGCTGTTATCTTATATAATGCAGTATTAATTTTCTTGTTTTTAATTTGTTCAGCTTCGTAATTATTTTTTAATTTATACAAACCATCTGCATAAGTGGTAATATAAATACCTGTATTAGCAATAGCAAGCTGCGAAGCAAAAATATCTTTTCCATTACAAGTTATTTTTCCTTTTCCTTTGGGAGAAAAATAAAAAAGTCCGTTTGTAGTAGCTGCATATAAAGTGCTATCAGTTTTATTAAATAATACAAAACGCCCACGTGTTATAAAATCTAACAAAGTATATTCATGAAAGTTCCATTGATTTTTATTAGTTTGTAACCATGTAGGTATGGGTGCATTATTTAAGTTTCTTTTAATGAGTGAAATATTGGTAGATGTAGCAACAGCATAATAATTATCATTGATAATTGCTATACTTTTTGCAGCATAATTATTTATCTCTTTATATTTATTTCCTGCTTTTACAAACCCAATTCTGTTAGACCAAAATAATATTTCTTTTTTAGTTGCATCATAAAGCAATCCTAATATTTCATGGTTTGATGGTTCTTTATAAATATTACTAAAATTGCTTTTGCCAATATTAAACTGAAGAATTTTGTGATTAGATGTTCCTGCTAAAATATTTTCTCCTGTAAGTGTTAAGGTAGTAATACTTTCATTTTGATAATGATACAATTCCATCTGCAAATTTGGTACTACCATAATACCATTATATAAAGTAGAAAACCAATAACTACCTTCTCTGTCTTTGATTACTTTGGTAATGCTATTTGATTTAAAAAAACAATAGCCATTATACAAAGGCTGCCAATTTTTATTAAAACAATATGCTCCTGTACTTGTACTTACCCAAATTTCGTTTTCAATAATACTAACATCATTAATAATTAAACCTTGTTGTAAAATATTTAATGGTATAGCTTGATTATTTTTTAATAAGTATATATATGGATAAGTGTTTTTAGTAATACCATAAATATCATCATTTACCTGATGCAGAAAAAATAGTTGTGTTTTAAAATTATTAAACTGCTGTTTTAGTTGTAAGCCTTTATGATCAAGAAAATATAGTTTTCCTTCTGCAAATAAAAATGCACTATTATGCCCTGCACCAATAGAAGTAACATTTTCTGAAGGAATTTTCCACCATTGTTTATGATGATTATATCCATTGATTAAACAAATACTATCTTTTGTAAAAGCAATAATATATTCTTTAAATTTTGCAGAAGCCATATAAGTTCCTGCACTATTGATAAGTTGTTCTTTATACAAATTATCTCCTTGTGTATAATAATAATTTCCTGCAAAATCCTGACACCAAATTTTATTATAAAAATTTTGCAAATTACTAAGACTACTACCTTGTAATGATGGTGAACGAAAATGTATAAAACTACTACCATCAAATTTTGATAATCCTTTATCATGAGCTATCCAAATAAAGCCTAACGAGTCTTGTAATACTTGATAAACAGTATTGCTTGGTAAACCATTAATATTATTGATAGTACGATATACAGGTTCTTGTGCTTTTGTACAAAAGCTTACAATTACAAATAATATACTCAAAAATATTCTCACAATTAATAATGATATTTTCAAATGTACGTTGCAAGTAATATATATGTTTTTTATTTTTTATAAAATTAGATTTTGAGTTTAGTAAATATTTTTTATTCATCAAAATCCAATTTGGTAAACTGAAAATGCTGTTTGGTAAATTGACCACTATGCCATGGTACTTAGACTTATACTTTTATGGTATAATTTAAAAATATATGAAAACAAAATTACTTTTCTTCTTTTTGCTTGGTTGGTCTATAATTACCCATGCACAAATAAATGTTTCAGAAAGTTTTGAAACAGATTTCCCTACTGGTTGGTCAACTACAGGCCATACTTATATTTTTACAAGAACTAATAACCCAACTTATGCTTGTGATGGTTCCTGGGCAATGTATGCACCATTATATGCAACTAATAGTTATGCATTGATTACTACACCAAATTATACTTCTGATGGAAATTCTATTACAGTTTCATTTAATTACAATCGTGGAACTGGTAGCATTACAGGATATTCTTATTTGTTTTATGAACTAAATAACAGCGGTACATGGGTACAATTTGCCACTAGTACTGATTTCAGTCCAGGGTGTAAAACATTAGAAGGAAATATAGCTAAAGGTGTTATCCCTAATGGTTCTCTTGTAAAATTTAGAATGCAATTAAGCTGGGTAAGTGGTAATATACAAGTTTTTATTGATAATTTTAAGGCTGTGCAAGAGGAATTTTATGCTGAATACACTTTTGACAATACTCTATACAATACTATAGGTAAAAATAGTTTTGCAGCTGCAAATACCACATTTGAAAATGACAGATTTGGTGTAGCTAATAAAGCATTGCAAATAGCAGCAACTAAAACTAGTACTGCTAATATTCCTTATATACCTAAATTGCAGTCTCCAAGAACTGTATCTGTATGGTATAAAGCTAGCAGCAATAGTAACTATCCTACAATTTTTGTTTACGGAACAAATTCAAACTATCATAGGTTTGGGGTATATATAGGACCTAATGGTAATCCTATATTTCATGCTTATGGAAATGATAAAGATTTTGGAGGTTCTTATGCTGCTAATACTTGGCATCATGCAGTAGTAACATACGATGGAAGTACCATAAAAATGTATATGAATGGTACATTAATAGGATCTCAAGCTTATACATTAAATACAGGTAATAGTGTTTTTAGTATTGGCTCAGGCGCTGCCTCTATCGTTACAATAGATGATTTAAAAATTTATGACAGTGCATTAAGTGCTATTGAAGTAGCAGCATTGTATGCACAAGAGACATTGCCTGTAGAGTTAAACAGTTTTACAGCTAAACTAAGCAACAAAACTACTACTTTACTATGGAGCACTGCTACAGAAGTAAATACCAGTCATTTTGATATAGAATATAGTAACAATGGAAGTGAATTTGTAAAAGTAGGTAATGAAAAAGCACAAGGATATAGCAATGCTGCTAAACATTATAGCTATCAGCATATTACAAACAATCAACCAATACATTATTATCGTCTTAAAATGGTAGATAAAGATGGTAAGTATGCATATAGCAATATTGTAAAATTAAAAGATGCAGTAAAAACTTTTGAAGCTTCTGTTTATCCAACAATTGTTACCAATACTGCTACATTAAGTATAACATCTAAAGAAAAAGCAAATGCTTTTATTGCCATAACAAGTTTAGATGGTATAAGAATAATGCAAAAAAATGTTGAGGTGATAGAAGGTAGCCAAACTATTTCTTTAAATGTAGAAAAACTTACTAAAGGTAGCTATATAGTTAGTATTAAATTAAATGACAACATAGAGTCTTATACTATAATTAAGCAATAAGATTTTTTATCATCAGCCAACACAAGGCATTTAGGCATAGAAGCAATGATTTTTCAAGGGGGAGCTTTTATGTTTAATGCCTTGTGTTTTTTTAATTACTATATGTGTTTTACAAATAACTATATGAGGAACTTTTTAATTTATAAATAATAATTATTTTTTGATTTTTAAATAATATTTATTGTTTATCAATAAATATTTATTATGTTTGCGACATCAAATTTAAAACTTTAATTACAATGTCAAAAACAAACAACTTCGTATTTTGGAGCTTATATGTTGTAGCATGGCTCATTTTTGTAGGACTTTCTGTAGAAGCAGGAGGCTTATTAGTTAATTTCTTTTTCAGTATTTATAACCCATCATTACTGCAAAATCTTTATCAAAAATTAGATATTACAGTCATATATCAACAAAGTAAAATGGTATTTTTTAGTATGTATAGTTTTATACTAATAATTGCAATTTTAAAAGCTGTATTATTTTATCAGGTAATTCATTTAATGCACAAAATGAATTTATCTAAACCATTCAACAACTTTGTATCTAAACAAATATTATTGATAAGTTATTTTACGCTAAGTATTGGGCTATTAAGTTATATTGCCAGAGAGTTTGTTAAAAACTTACACCAAAAAGGTTTTGCACTTGACAACTTAAACCAATTTTGGGCAGATAGTCAAGGATTTATTTTAATGGGTGCTGTAATTTATATTATTGCAACCATTGTAAAAAAAGGAGTAGAAATTCAAAACGAAAACGATTTAACAGTATAAACTATGCCAATCATTGTAAATTTAGATGTGATGATGGCAAAACGTAAAATATCTCTGAATGAACTTTCTGAAAGAGTTGATTTGACATTATCTAACCTTTCTATCTTAAAGACAGGAAAGGCAAAAGCAATACGCTTTAGTACATTAGAAGCTATTTGTAAAGCATTGGATTGCCAACCTGCTGATATATTAGCATATAAAAGTGATGATGATTAAACCTTAGGTAATAATTGGATAATTATAATTTAATTATCATCAATCAACATCTATTATATCTTCATTAAATTTTTTAAAGTTTCTATATATGCATTTCTTTGATACCTTAGCCTCAAAATATGTATAAAAGTTAATTTTGTTAAATAGTATAAACCATATACTGAACATAATTAATATACTAGCAAATAAAATTTAAATTTTAAAACCAATCTAACACTTTTGAAAAGAACCATTAAATATTATAGAATAATTTGGTTAAAATACGATTTACCTGCAGGACTTTCTGTTTTTCTTGTTGCACTACCATTATGTTTAGGAATTGCTTTAGCATCTGGTGCACCACTTTATTCAGGAATATTATCTGGTATTATTGGAGGCTTAGTTGTATCGCTTATTAGTGGCTCTCAATTAGCAGTTTCAGGACCAGCAGCAGGTTTAACAACTGTAGTTGCTGCATCAATTATTTCTCATGGTGATTATAAGATTTTTTTGTTAACTGTTGTTATTGCTGGATTTTTTCAGTTAATACTTGGTATATTAAAGCTTGGTTCTATAGCTAATTATTTTCCTTCTGCAGTAATTAAAGGAATGTTAGCAGCTATTGGTATCATTCTTATTTCAAAACAAATACCTGTAGCATTAGGTTACGACCAACCAGATTTTTGGGCAGGTGGAATTCTTAAATTATTTTCAACTAATGAGTTTGTAGATAATATTATAGACTTTAATTATCATATTACCAGAGGAGCAATTTTAATAACCATTGTTTCTATTATTATTATGGCATTGCTACAACAACCTTTTGCCAATAAATTAAAATTTATTCCTGCTCCATTGCTTATAGTAGTAATGGGAATATTAGTTAATTATATTTTTATTAATGCTTCATCAAATTTTTCTTTAAAGCAAACACAGTTAGTTAATATTCCTTCAGATGTTTTTAGTAATATTACTTTCCCAGACTTTTCCCAATTATTTATTGCTAGCGGAATTTGGAAAGATGGTTTTACAATTGGCTTACTTGCATCTTTAGAAACACTACTTTGTATTGAAGCAATAGATAAATTAGATAAAAGAAATAGAATTACACCTATTAATAGAGAGTTAGTAGCTCAAGGTATAGGTAATATGACTTGTGGTTTTTTAGGTGCAATACCAATTACTGCTGTAATTGTGAGAGGCTCTGCAAATATTGATGCTGGTGCTAGAACTAAACTTTCTGCATTTACTCATGGACTATTCTTATTATTAGCAGTTGTATTTATTCCATTTTTATTAAATAAAATTCCTTATGCATCATTATCTGCTATTTTAATTATTACAGGATATAATTTAGCAAAACCTAAATTGTTTCTTAATATGTGGAGTTTAGGTTTAAAACAATTTCTCCCTTTTATGATTACAATATTTTCTATTCTTTTAACTGATTTATTAATAGGTGTTTGTATTGGTTTGTTTATTGCTATTTATTATATCATTCGAAATAATTTTAAAGAAGAATATATTATTTCTAAAAATGTAGAAAATAATATTGACTCTTACTTAATTAAATTAAATAGCAATGTAACTTTTCTCAACAAAGTAAAGCTTAGAAAAATGTTAGATGATGTACCAGAAGATAGTATATTAACTATTGATGGTAGTAATTGTAATTTTATTGATTATGATATTTTAGAAATTATTAGCCAGTATGATAACAAGGCAAAAGACAGAAATATTCAATTAAATTTAAAAGGTATTAAAAAAGTAAATGTAACTGCAGTTCATTAATAATTATTTTAAGCAAAACTCTCTATTTCAATAATTATCTTACTTGGTTAAAAATTCATTTTTTCATCTACCAAAAACTATAATAATTTTGATGCTTTAATGATATTTTTATTCAGCTAATTTATGTATAAAATTCTTGCACTATTTTGTTCTATCATTTGTTTTACTAATACATACACACAAAGCCAAACAAAACGAGTTTTATTTTTAGGTAATAGTTATACGCAAGTAAATGATTTGCCACAAATGGTAGCAAATATTGCATTATCTACTGGCGATAAATTATTTTTTGATAGTAATACACCTGGAGGTTATACATTAGAATTACACTCTACTAATAGTACATCATTATCTAAAATTGCTGTAGGTAATTGGGATTATGTAGTACTTCAAGAGCAAAGTCAATTACCATCATTTCCTATCAGTATGGTACAAACAGAAGTTTTTCCTTTTGCAAAATATTTAGACAGTATAATTCATCAAAAAAATAATTGTGCCGAAACAGTTTTTTATATGACATGGGGAAGAAAAAATGGCGATGCAAATAATTGTTCTTTCTGGCCTCCTGTATGTACTTATGAAGGTATGGATAGCTTATTAAATTTAAGATATTCAATAATGGCAGATACTTATAATGCACTGTTATCGCCTGTTGGTGCAGTATGGAAATATATTAGAGAAAATTATCCATCTATTAATTTATATCAAGCAGATGAAAGTCATCCTTCTGTTGCTGGTACTTATGCTGCTGCTTGTTGTTTTTATACTGTTTTCTTTAGAAAAGATCCTACACTCATCAATTTTAATGCAAGCTTATCTGCTACAGATGCTGCAAATATTAGAACTGCTACAAAAAATATTGTATATAATCAATTATTAAAATGGCATATTGGTGAGTATATACCTAAAGCAAATTTTAATATTACCATGTTAGATAGTAATCAAGTTAAGTTTACCAATACATCTATCAATACAAAAAATTATGTATGGCATTTTGGAGATGGTAATACTGCAACAGATTTTTCTCCTACTTATCAATACAAAAATGCTGGTACATATACAGCAAAACTTATTGCCAACAAATGTAGTATTGCAGATACTTTAGCAAAAACAATTATTATTACTACTACAGAAAATAATAACACAAATAATACAGAAAGTTTTAGTATTTATCCCAATCCAAGTACTTCTTTTCTTAATATAAAACAAAATTTTGCAAAAAATATATATTATAAAATAGTAACTGTAACAGGTAAAATAGTACAATCAGGTATATTAAAAAATGCAGAAAATAAAATTAATATTGCTCATTTAATTGATGGTATTTATTTTATTCAGTTTTATGATAACAAACAATCGGTAGGTCAAAAAAAATTGCTAAAGAGTAGCAAATAAAAAATCAATGCTTATATTTATTGTATAATTTTTATTAAATGACAACAGGAAGATTAGAAGCTTTTAGTGATGGTGTAATAGCAATTATCATTACTATTATGGTATTAGAATTTAAAGTGCCAGAAGGTAATAATTTCTACAACCTCTACCCTCTTTTACCAAAATTTTTAACTTACTTAATTAGTTTTATTTATGTAGGTATTTATTGGAATAATCATCATCATTTATTTCATGTAATAAATAAAGTAAATGGTAAAATTTTATGGGCTAATTTATCTTTACTATTTACACTTTCCTTTATACCTTTTACAACAGCTTGGATGGGAGAAAGTCATATTAAAAGCAACCCTGTTTGTCTTTATGGCATTAATCTTTTATTATGTTCTATAATGTTTGTAATACTAGAAAAAGTAGCCATAAAGCATGAAGGAAAAGATGCTAAAATAACTAAGGCAATTAAAAGAAGTACAAAAGAATATATATCTTCTGCACTTTATATTGTAGGAATTATTTTATCATTTTATTTACCTATTGTAGGGTTAATTTGTTATGCAATAGTTGCATGTATTTGGTTAGTACCAGATAAAAGAATTGAAAAATTAATCTATACAGAAAATTAATTTATTGCAAATAAAAAAAAGTAAGTTGTTTTTTTTTACAACAATTGATAAAGCACTTTAAACTCCCAAAACTTGTAAACTTTAAAACTTGTGAACCTCTGAAACCTCTTGAACCTTTTGAACTTTTTGAACCTTTTGAACCTTTTGAACCTTTTGAACCTTTTGAACCTCTAAAACTTCTTCCTTAAAAGACTTTCATCTATTTTTTTATTTTCATTTTTATGCTAAAAAAAGTTTAGTACAAACAAATTTTTAGTTTTGCAAAACATATCTTTGGTATAAGTATGAAAAATATTTTTGACAAGCAATTTGCAGATGCTGTAATTCTACGAATAGAAAATTTGCAAATAACCAGCCAACCACTTTGGGGCAAAATGAGTGTAGATCAAATGTTGGCACATTGTAATGTTACTTATGCATATACCTATCAACCAGAAAAATTTAAAAAGCCCAATTTTTTAAAGAGATTTTTATTAAAAACTTTTGTAAAAAATATGGTAGTTAGCGAAAAGCCTTATGCTAAAAATTTAATGACTGCTCCAGAGTTTAAAATGGCCGAAACTAAAAATTTTGAAAAAGAAAAAAATTTGTTGATAGAAAATATTCTTAAAACACAACAATTAGGTGCTAATTATTTTAACGGAAAAGAAAATTTTTCTTTTGGTAAATTAACAGCTACAGAATGGAATAATTTATTTTATAAACATCTACATCATCACTTAACACAATTTGGTGTATAAATATTCATCATCAACAAAAAACTATTATTATGGCAACAGTAAATGTGTATTTAACTTTTAATGGTAATTGTAAAGCTGCTTTTGATTTTTATCAATCTGTTTTTGGTGGCAATTTTACTTATATCAGTACTTTTGGCGAAATACCACCAAACGAAAAAAGTGAACCTATTGCAGCTACAGATGTAAATAAAATTATGCATGTAAGCTTACCAATTAGTAACGAAACTTGCTTAATGGGTAGCGATACTTATGGTGCTTATGCTGCAAGTTTTAAAGAAGGCAATAATTTTTCTCTTTCTATCAATACTTTTTCTAAAGAAGAAGCAGATAAATTATTTAATGCTTTATCTGTAGGTGGACAAGTTACTATGCCAATGAATAAAACTTTTTGGGGTGCATATTTTGGAATGTTTATAGATAAATTTGGTATTAACTGGATGGTAAATTTTGATGAAGTGCCACAATAGTAATTAGCATGAAATTAATTACATTATTAAGTTACATTTTTGTTGTATCTATTGTTAATGTATTTGCACAACAATCAGATAGTATTCCTTTACATCAAACTTTTACTATTCAATCTAAATATGTAAATGAATTAAGAACAATAAATGTTTGGACTCCTGAAAACTATATTTCTAACAATACTGCATTACCTGTATTATATATGTTAGATGGAGGTATTAATGAAGATTTTCCTCATGTTGCTAATACAATAAAAAAACTTATAAAAGAGAATAAAATTAGTCCACTTATTTTAGTTGGAATAGAGAATACACAAAGAAGAAGAGATTTAACTGGTTTTACCACTAATATTGAAGATAAAAAAATTGCACCTGTTGTAGGTGGTGCACAAAATTTTAGAGCTTTTATAAAAGAAGAACTTATTGCAATTATTCAAAAAAAATATAACACCAACAATACCAAATCTATTATTGGCGAATCGTTAGCTGGTTTATTTATAATAGAAACTTTTTTATCAGACCCTAATTTGTTTGATAATTATATAACATTTGACCCTTCTTTATGGTGGAATAATCATTTTTTAGTAACGAATGCTAAAGCTATTTTAGCAAATAATACATTTACAAACAAACGAGTTTTTATTGCTGCATCTAATACAAAAGATATTAAACAATACACAAAAAAATTAGCCAATATTTTTCAATCAATTAGTCAAATAAATTTGCAATGCAAGTATGTGTATGCACCTACACAAACACATGCTACAATATTTAAAGCTACTAAAGAAGAAGCTATCATTTGGTGTTTACAGTAAAATAATAAAATATTTTTTATACACATTGACAATTATCATATTTTTTAATTTACTGATATTCTAACATTTATAAAGAAAATAATATTTAAGAATAAAATATTGTTTTGAATATTTCGTTTATTACACTTATTTCATTTAAATTACAAACAAATTATCTGAATCAATTTTTATGAAAACTATTTATAAAGTAAAAAAGCCAACAAAGAGAGACCAAAGAGTAGCAAAAAAATCTTATCAAATTTTAACTGAACAAATAAGAAAGATTAATTCTTTACAACCAGAAATAGAAATAGAAGAAACAAAAGAAAAAATTAAAATTCCTTATAGTGCGTTAAAACTTTTAAATGAAATATTAAAAGCAATGGCTCAAGGTAAATTAATATCTATTGTTCCTATAGCTACTGAAGTTACTACACAATACGCAGCAGAAATGCTTGGATGTTCAAGACCTCATTTAGTTAAATTACTAAATGAAGGTATCATTGCTCATGCTAAAGTAGGCAAACATAGAAGAATAAAATATGAAGATGTATTACAGTTTAAAACAAAAATGAAACAGCAACAGAAAAAAAATATTATAGCAATCATGAATGCTGATGAAGAATTAGGTTTATATGATACATAGTGTAAGATTTATTGTTGTTTTAGATACAAATGTTATTTATCCAATAATAATTAGAGATATTTTATTTTGGTTTGCCTATTACGATTTGTACACACCCAAATGGAGTGAAGACATTTTTGATGAATGGAAAAATATCATGATAAAAAAAGGAATTACAGAAGAAGAAGTAAACAAAAGAATTAATAATGCAAACAATGCTTTTCCTGATGCATTAGTACACAATTATAAAAGTATTATTGATATTATACAATTGCCAGATAAAAAAGATTGCCATGTATTAGCTGCTGCAATTAAAACTAATGCTAGCTTAATTGTTACAAATAATATAAAACATTTTCCAGAAAAATATTTACAATCATTTGGATTAAAAGCAAAAACTGCAGATGATTTTTTAACAGATATAATTGATTTAAATCCTAAACAAGCAATTCATGCATTTAAAGAAATGGTATTAAATAAAAAAAATCCATTACAAGATGAATGGAAAGTTTTAGACTTATTAAAAAAAGCATCATTAATCAATACTGCTAAATGCTTACATACATTGTTGTAGTGATAAAAATTTTTCTAAACAAACTTATCATATTTTAGTTCTCAACTTTCAATATATAAAGAAATATGAATACCAACAATAAATTAAAGTCTTCTATAGATTTTAAAAAAATAGAAACATTTTTATCGAAAGTAATTAATAAAAATATTTTACCTAATGCTGAATTTGCAAGTGCATTTGCACTAATACCTTATGAGAGTAAGTATTATAATTCAATAAAATTAAATTTAACCACTACCTTTTCAAATTATCTTAACTCTAATTATTTTTTTGATGGTACTTACAAGTTTATACACTTTACAAGTATTAAAAATTTACTTAGTATTATTAGAGAAAAAAAACTACGTATGTATAGTTTAAATTCAATGGATGATAAGTATGAATTTGATTTTGCACATAAAATTTTTAATAGCAATATGCCTGAAACTGTGAAAGATATTAAAGATAATACATTCTGTTTTTCAATGTGTAAATACGAATTAGAAACTAAAGAACAAAGTTTAAATATATGGAGGAGTTTTGGGTTAGATGGTTATGGTGTAGGTATAGTTTTAAAATTCAATAAAAAAACTAGATATAATTGGAATGATTTTATTTTAAGTCAGATTTATTATGGTGAAAAGTATTTAAAAAAAATTAAAAAAGCTTGTAAAGATTATTCAGAATTTTCTACTAAAAATAATTTTTATATAAACAATTTTTATAACATATTTTATACACTACTTTGTTTTCATAAAAATCATATATATAAAGGTGAAAAAGAAGTTCGTCTGATATACAATAATAATTTCAACATTCTAAATAATCAATATCATAAATTAGATTTAAATGGTAAAAATAAATTAATATCATATAAAGAATTAGATTTAGAATGGGATAATTCGCAGTTGTTTAAAAACTCAAATCAAAAACTGATAAAAGAAGCTAAAACAATACATCCTTACATTACTATTGATAAAATTATTTTTGGATACAGAATTTCAACGAATGACAAATTTAATATAATAGATGCTCTTTCGCCTAATAAATTAAATTATAAATCGTTCCCTATCTATAAAGACTCTTTCTTGCAAAAATATTTTTAATAACAACTAATAATTAAATCAAATATTAAGTATAATTCTCCTATTGTTCAATTTACAATCAACTAACTTCATTTAGAATTAAGTATAAACTAAAATAACACAACTCTTCAACAAATATTTATTTATAGATACTTTAAGTTGTTTACATTTATAATTATATAAACATTAATTAAAATAACTACCAATGAAAAAAATAATGATAACAATACTTGCATTGGCAAGTACATTTTTTTTAGGTTATACTTTTAAAGCTTATACAACTGATACTAATCAACCTCAAGCAAATAAAAAAGTAACAGGAATTGGTGGTATATTTTTTAAGTGTAATAATCCTAAAGTTTTAAAAGAATGGTATCAGCAAAATTTAGGATTAAATACTAATGATTATGGTACTGTGTTTGAATGGTATCAAGGAGCAGATAGTACACAAAAAGGTTTTACACAATGGAGCCCATTTAACAGTAAAACAAAATATTTTGAGCCATCTACCAAAGATTTTATGATTAATTATAGAGTAGCCAATTTAACCCAATTAGTAAATGATTTACAAAAAGAAGGTGTTACCATTTTAGATACAATTGCTACATATAGTTATGGAAAATTTGTACATATATTAGATATAGAAGGAAATAAAATAGAACTTTGGCAACCTAATGATAAAGTATATGAACAATTTGGCTATCAAATAGGTGCAACAACCACAAAATAATTAACTACTTAAAGGGTAATTTGGCTAATTTATTAAGTCATCTAACCAATAAACCTATAGTTTTAAGGCTATTTTCTTAAAAACTCACCCAAAAACTGTATTTCTTATTAAAATTTCTATACCTTTGCCGCCGAATAAAGAAAAAGAAAACTAAACAGACGTTCAAAAAAGAAAAAAAATGTCAATTACAAAAGAAAAAAAAGCTACCATATTTACACAGTTTGGTGGTAGTGCAAAAAACACAGGCTCTATAGAAGGACAAATTGCCTTAGTAACAGAGCGTATTTTAGATATTAGTAATCATCTAAAAGTAAATAAAAAAGATTTTGCTACACAACGTGGTTTAATGCGTTTAGTAGGTCAGCGTAAAAGATTACTTACTTACTTACAAAAAACAAACTTACAAGGTTACAGAGCATTAATTGAAAAATTAGGTTTAAGAAAATAAGTTAAACTACCCCATTTGGGGAGTAAGAATACTTTGCCTAATAGTTAATGTTTTTACAATAACTTACTGATAATTGTGTTCCCAACTTCTTCAAAATGTTGGGAATACTTTATTTTATACCTATACAATTTTATCATCAAATAAATAGGTGTTTAATTACATTCTATTTCATAATATTTAAATAAAAATATGTCTATACAACCTACACAGGTTTCATTTCAGTTGCCTAATGGTGCTGAAGTTACCATTGAAACAGGAAAATTAGCTCGTCAAGCAGATGGTGCAGTTACTGTACGTCAAGGCAATTGTATTATTTTAGCTACAGTTGTTGCTAATAAAGAGCCAAAAGCTGGTCAATCATTTTTTCCTTTATCAGTAGATTATCAAGAAAAATTTGCATCTGCTGGTCGTATTCCTGGTTCATTTTTTAAAAGAGAAGGCAGATTAAATGATTCTGAAGTTTTAATAAGCCGTTTAGTAGATAGAGCTTTACGTCCTCTTTTTCCAGAAGATTATTTGTGCGATGTACAAGTATTAATTACCCTTATTTCATCTGATAAAGAAATCATGCCAGATGCATTAGCTTGTTTAGCTGCAAGTGCTGCATTAGCAGTTTCTGATATTCCTATTAAAGAAATTATTTCTGAAGTACGTGTTGGCAGAATTAATGGCAACTTTATTGTAAATCCAAGCAGATCAGAATTAGCTAATGCAGATATGGATTTCATTGTTGCAGCTACAGAAAAAAATCTTATGATGGTTGAAGGAGAAAGTAAAGAATGTAGCGAAGAAGATTTAGTAAAAGTATTAGAAATTGCTCATAATGCTATTCGTATACAAATTGCTGCTCAACAACAATTAAGAGATAAATTAGGTATTACTGCTAAAAGAGAATATACAAAACCATATACAAACGATGAGTTAGAAGAAAAAATAAAAACAATTGCTAAAGATAAAATGTATGCTATTGCTAAAAGTGCTAGTAGCAAACATGATAGAAGCGAAGCATTTAAAGCATTAGAAACAGAAGTGAAAGAAGCTTTAGGTGAATTAGCAGAAGATGATGCTGCATTAGTAGGTAAATATTTTGGCGACTTACAATATTATGTGGTAAGAGATATGATTTTAGATGATAGAACAAGATTAGATGGTAGAGCTTTAGATGTTGTTCGTCCTCTTTCTATGGAAGTAGATATTTTACCATCGCCTCACGGTTCTGCATTATTTACTCGTGGCGAAACACAATCATTAACTACAGTAACTTTAGGTACCCCATTAGATGAATTATTAATAGAAAGTGCTGCTACTAGCGATTATACTAAATTTATTTTACACTATAACTTCCCTCCTTTCTCAACAGGAGAAATTAAAATGATGAGAGGCCCAGGAAGAAGAGAAGTTGGACATGGTAATTTAGCAATGCGTAGCTTAAAACAAATGATGCCTACAAATGAATATGCTTATACTACAAGAGTAGTAAGTGATATTTTAGAAAGTAATGGCTCATCTTCTATGGCTACAGTTTGTGCAGGAACATTAGCTTTAATGGATGCTGGTGTACCTCTTAAAAAACATGTAAGTGGTGTAGCAATGGGTTTAATTACAAGAGCTTCTGATAATAAATATGCTATCTTAACAGATATCTTAGGCGATGAAGACCATTTAGGTGATATGGATTTTAAAGTTACTGGTACAAGAGATGGTATTTGTGGCGTACAAATGGATATTAAAATTGATGGCTTAAGTATGGAAGTAATGAGAGAAGCTCTAGAACAAGCTCGTAAAGGCAGATTACATATTTTATCTGCTATGGAAGCTTGTATTGCTGCTCCAAGACCTGAAGTAAAACCTCATACACCAAGAATGGAAAAATTAATCATTGATAAAGAATTTATTGGTGCAGTGATAGGTCCAGGTGGTAAAGTAATTCAAGAAATACAAAGAGAAACAGGTACTACTATAAATATTGAAGAAGTAGGTAATACTGGCGAAGTAAGTATTTTCTCACCTGAAAAAACTGGTTTAGAAAAAGCAGTAAATTGGGTAAAAGGTATTGTTGCTGTTCCTCAAATTGGCGAAGTATATGAATCTACTGTAAAAAGTATTAAAGAGTTTGGTGCATTTGTAGAATTTTTACCTAAGAAAGAAGGCTTATTACATATTAGCGAAATTAGTTGGAAGAGATTAGAAAGTATGGATGGTATTTTTAAAGAAGGCGATAAAGTAAAAGTAAAACTTTTAGATATTGACCAACGTACAGGCAAATTTAAATTAAGCAGAAAAGCTTTAATGCCTAAGCCAGAAAAACAAGAATCAACTAAACAAGCCGACAACGAAAATAAAAATTAAATTTTTCTTTTAAATCCCCCGTTTTTGGGGGATTATTTTTATAACGATGAATTATATTCAAATACATATTGCAACAGATAGTAGCATTTATCAAGAAATGGTAATTGCCACTTTATACGATCAAGGCTTTAATGGTTTTGAAACAACTGCAACAGGCGTTAATGCTTTTATAGATGAAGATAATTATAGCGAAAGATTAGTAAGAGAATTATTAAAACCTTTAAGCCTTACATTTACTGCAACAGTTATTGAAGAGCAAAACTGGAATGAGTTATGGGAAAATAATTTTAGCCCAATTATTATTGATGATTTTGTAGCTATCAGAGCCAACTTTCATCAACCAATTACACATGTACAACACGAATTAATTATTACACCAAAAATGAGTTTTGGAACAGGCCATCATGCTACCACTTATTCTGTAATACAATTAATGCAGCAAATAAATTTTCAAGAAAAAACAGTTTTTGATTTTGGTACAGGCACAGGCATTTTAGCCATCTTAGCAGAAAAATTAGGAGCTACCAATATTTTAGCTGTAGATAATGATGAATGGTGTATTAATAATTCTTTAGAAAATATTCAAGAAAATAATTGTCATCATATTACCATACAACAAGCAGATAATGCAGCAACATCTGAGAAGTTTGATATAGTAATTGCCAATATTAACTTAAATATTATTATCCAAAATTTTGAACTGTTAAATAAAGCTGTTAAGCCTAATGGTCTGGTTATTTTAAGTGGTTTATTAACAGAAAATGAAACTGAAATAAAATTGTTAGCTCAAAAATTTCAATGGGAATATATTACCACTAAAGAAAAAGATAATTGGATAGCTCTTTTATTTAAAGTTAAAAATTAAACTGTTATCAAATAAATAGTAAATTAATATCTTTAGCTCGTATATTTGAACTTTGTAACTTTTACTTTTAGTAATGAACGAATTTTTGCTTATCATATTAGCTTATTTAATTGGCTCTATACCTACCTCTATTTGGGTAAGCAAATATTTTTTTAATATAGATATTAGAGATTATGGTAGTGGCAATGCTGGTGCTACCAATACATTTAGAATTTTAGGTGCTAAATGGGGCACATTTGTAATGATTGTAGATATGCTGAAAGGTGTTGTTGCTACATCATTATACATTTTAGTTCCTTTTTATATGGGCATGAGCAACGAATGGGAAAGAACAAATTTTATGATTGGCTTAGGCTTAGCTGCAGTTGTTGGACATATTTTTCCTATTTGGGCAAACTTTAAAGGTGGTAAAGGTGTTGCTACTTTATTTGGTATGGCAATAGCTATACAACCTTTAGTGGCTATATGCTGTGTAGCAGTATTTTTATTTGTATTATATCTTACTCGTTTTGTTTCTTTAAGCTCCATATTAGCAGGTGTTGCATTTATGGTGTTTATTCTTTTTATTTTTAATGAAAAAGAAACTTTATACAGAGTATTTGCCATTTTAGTAGCACTAATGGTAGTACTTACACATCAAAAAAATATTGGTAGAATTATTAAAGGAACAGAAAGTAAAGTGCCTATTTTAAAGTTTAGAGATAATAGAAGAAAAAGAAAAAGCTAATTTGCTATTACCAATTTTTTCCTAAAGTCTTAATATATTTTTCTATATACCATTGTTTATTTTTAGACTGATATTGTTGTATATATCTGGGATGCTCTAACACAGTTAATTTTTTAAATAATTTACACTCATCATTAATAGCTGTAATAAATGTTGCATTCTTTTTTCCTAAAATAAATACTTCATCTGTTGCTAAACCTAAACTAATATGTTGTTGTAAAGCTTGTATCATAAAGTTTTTTACAGCAGCAAAAAGTTTTTTATCATCATAATAATTTGCATTTAACCATTGACCATTTTTTGCTTGCCTTACAATAGCTAAAGGAAATGGAGAATTAATATAAAATGATTGATAAAAATTAACTACTCCACCAAAACTATTGATCATATCGTACATAAAAACAGCAGAAACCTCATGTGTATAAGCAGATTGCATTGTAATACCACAATCAGCAGCTAAATGTTTTGTATCTGTAAAAGGAACGCCTGTAACACCTGCACCATGACGACTTGGATTAATACCAATAATAAATTTTCGTTGTAGATTATCGTTATAAAATTTTGTATAAAATGCTTGCATTACTTGCATGGTTTCAGGATTTTCTATAAACGGATTTAATACCTTAAAACCATGAGGCAACTTATCATTAAACTGCAAATATTTATTAAAAGCTATTACTTTATTTGCAAATGTTTTTTGCATTTTTATCTTTCATTTTTTAGTAGTATTAAAAGTATTACATTCTTTCAATAACCATTCTAATATAGTTTTATTTATCTTATTAAAAGTTATTAGTTAATGTAAAATTGACTTACACTAATATGTTTATTCCAATAACTTTGCTGTGCAATGAAACAATATATCAGAAAAAATTATACAGCAGATTTTTCAAATACTGCTTCATCAATATTTACAAATACGCCTAAACAACAAGGTTATTATTTTCCTGCAGAGTTTGCACTACATGATGCTACATGGTTAAGTTGGCCTCATAAAGAAGCATCTTGGCCAGGAAAAATAAATGAAATTTATCCTAACTATAGTTTATTTATTAAGTACTTAGCATTAAGTGAAAAAGTATGTATTAATGTAAATGATGAGGCAATGAAACAGTTTGCTATAAAGCATTTACAAGCAGCATCAGTAAATTTAGACAATGTATTTTTCTTTATTCATCCAACCAATGATGCTTGGTGCAGAGATCATGGACCTGCATTTTTATTGCATAAAACTGAAAAGAAAAAGGCAATTGTAGATTGGGGTTATAATGCTTGGGGCGATAAATACCCTCCTTATGATTTAGATGATGTAATACCAACTTTAATTGCTAAGCATTATAATATACCTGTATTTCATCCAAATATTGTAATGGAAGGCGGCTCTGTAGAGTTTAATGGTGCTGGTACATTAATTACTTCTACTGCATGTTTATTAAATAAAAATAGAAACCCACATTTAACCCAACAACAAATAGAAAATTATTTATGTAATTATTATGGTGTAGAACAAGTTTTATGGGTAGATGAAGGTATTGTTGGTGATGACACAGATGGACATATAGATGACACAGTTCGTTTTGTAAATGAAGATACCGTACTAACAGTTATTGAAGAAAATAAACAAGACGAAAACTATCAATTACTACAACATAATCTTAAACAATTACAGCAAATGCGTTTGGTAAATGGTAAGCAACTTAATATTATAGAATTGCCAATGCCAGATGCTGTAATTTATGAAGAGCAAAGATTACCTGCTGCTTATGCTAATTTTTATATTGCAAATAAATATGTAATTGTACCAACTTACAGATGTGCTAAAGACGATAAAGCTTTACAAATAATTCAAAGTTGTTTTAAAGATAGAGAAGTAATTGGTATTGATTCTACAGATATTATTTGGGGTTTAGGAAGTTTTCATTGTTTAAGTCAGCAAGAGCCAAGTATAATTTAATCTAATGTTTCTACTGCAGCTAAATACAAATCTTTGCCTTTATAATAAAATGATTCCATATCGTCTTTAGGTACTAAAATAAAAAACAATTGTATGACAGTTTATTAAAACCTTACACCTGGGCATTTAATATTTTTTTCTTTGCCTTTAAATAAACCACTCTTTACAATAGATACTTCATAAGCACCAATTGAGTTATTGTAATTTTTTAATGAAGATGATGTAGCATCGTAATTAAAAGTGAGTTTAAAATTATTGATATCAAAACCTATCATAGGTATTAAAGCATCACTTGCTCTATAATATGCACCTGCTAAAAGTTGTAAACTACCATTACCTTCTGCACTTAAATCTCTTTGTAAAATACCTCCTAAAACAATTTCTTTATTAGTTTTAATAGTACTATAATAAAAGTTAGCATTTACAATCCAAAAATTATTAATTTTAAAACTACCATTTGCAAAATAGGTAATTCGTGGGTTTACTTTTGTATCTACTTTATTATTACTAAAAAAAGATTCATTAGGTCTGTTAATATTACTTACACTAATTCCTGTACTTAAATATAAATTATCACTTGCAAACCATGAGTAATTAATACCTGCTTGTAAAGAAAAATAATTTACTCCATTAGAAGCAAAAGGTTCGCCAGATGGAATTTTAATATCAAAAAATTGACCATTCCATTGAGAGTTAAAAGTAAGCTTAGAAGGGTCTATTCTTTTTTGTGTAAAGCCTATATTAAAACCTGCACTTAATAAACTTTCGTATCCTAATAATTGATGATAAGCAATAGAAGCATAAGCTCTGGTAGATGTTAAACTACCTGAACCTGCAACATCTTGCAACATAGCACCACCTACACCAATCCAAGCATTCTCAAACCTTTCATTAAATAATTGTACATCACCCCAAACATTCATTGTTTTATAAGGATAAGCAGAAATAGAAGCCCATTGCTTACGATAATTGCCACCAACTCTATAATCAAAATCTGGATTAAAACCTGTATTTGCAGGATTTACTAATAATGGTGCATTAAAGTATTGAGAAAAATGCAAATCTTGTGCATACAATTGTTGTATAAACTGTATGAAAAAAATAAAAGAAAATATTTTGATGTATTTAACCATTATTCAATTTGTTCTTACTGTTATAATAAAATTTATCTTAACAAAGTTATATCTCCTTTAATAGTATTTTTAGTACCATCGCTAAACTCTACATCTAAAGTATAATGATAAACATCTTGTGGCAATAATTCGCCTTTATATTTACCATCCCAACCACGACCTAAACTTATACCTGTAAATAATAATTTACCCCATCTATTATAAATTCTCCAAACCATTTTACTAATACCAAATCCTTGTACATATAAAACATCATTTTTACCATCACCATTAGGTGTAAAAGCATTTGGTACACCAACTAATGGAGTTACTCTTGCTTTGATAGGAGTACAAGATGTGTCTTTACAATTAAAACTATTAGTAACTACAAGACAAGCATTATAAGTTTGTGTACTAGTGTATTGATGATTAATTGCTGCAGTATAATTATTAGTAACTACACTATCGCCATCGCCAAAATGCCAAGTATATTTATTACCTCCAGAAGATGTATTTACAAAATTTACAGGCGTATTTACATCTGGTGGATTAGGATTAAAACTAAATGAAGATGAAGGATTAGGACTAATAGCAATTGTAAATGTGGTGCTATCTTTTTTATTACAAGTACCTGTATCTATTGCAACAAGTTTTACTGTATAATTACCACCTGATGTATAAATATGAGATGGATTAATAGCAGTAGAAACAGGACTTCCATCGCCAAAGCTCCAAATAAAATCTGTACCAGCAGTTGATGTATTATTAAACTGTGCAGTATAAGGAACACATCCTGCATTATTAGTAGTAAAATTTGCTTTTACAGAAGGCGATACTCTTAAAAGATGTTGTGCAGTATCTGGCGAATTACAATAATTAGTATCGTTTAAAATTAGCTTTACAGTATAATTACCTGCAGTAGTATAAGTATGTGTAGCAGGTTGTGCCCCAGAAACTAATGTTGTACCATCGCCAAAATCCCAAGTAAAACTTGTGTTTTTAAAAGGCTTGCCTACAGGTGGTACAGTTGTATTAGTAAAAGTATATTTTAAATCTTGACAAGGTAAAAGTCTGGTAATGGTAAATGCAGGAAAAGCATCATCATTTCTTACTTTTAAAGTAGTATAAGATGTGTCTGCAATATTGCAAGAATTAGAGTCTATAGAAACTAATCTTACAGAATAAGTACCTACTGCATTATAAGTATGTTGTATAGTTGGTGCAGTTGTAGTAACATTTGGAGAGCCATCGCCAAATTGCCAAACATATTGTTGTGCATTAGCAATAGTATCTGTAAATGTTACTTGTAGAGGTACACAACCAGATGCTTCTATAACACCCTTAACAGATGATTGAACACCACTGCCAACACCTGCAAAATTGAAGGCAATTTTAATAGCAGCTAAATTACAATTTATACCACCTGTACCATTATTTGGCGACCAACTACCTGGTGTTGTAGGAAAAACTGTTTGTCCACCACAATTTGCACAAACTGATTGATATATTGCACCACTTTTATCAAATCTGCTGGTACCACCATCTACATGCTCTCCTATTGTTCCTGTATGATCATTTTGTCCAAAGAATGTACCATACAATAAACTTTGAGCATTTTTTTCCATTACAAAAAAATATAAATCTGTACCATCAGTTAATTTTTTAATTGCATCTGTAGTTACTGCTAACCCTGCTGTTGATTGATTTGGTACATAACCCATTTGGCTATTAATATCTCCTCCCCAACCAGAAACATAAACATTTTCGCAACGATCTATTAAAAAAGCAACAGGCGAAATATTTGGACTACTACTATTTGTACCAAATACTGTAGAGTACACCCAATCTGATAAATCTGGTTTTAATTTAGATATAAATTGTTTGCCATTGGCTTGTGTATATGTTGCATTTTTTACTGTCCAAGAACCTGTAGTTGTACCCATGATATAAGGAAAACCTTTTTTATCGAACTGAATACCAAAAACAATATCTACACCATTAGTACCCATGTAAGATGTTTTAATAATTTGTGTTCCATCGTTACTGAGTATTGTTACAAATCCATCTACATTTTCTGCACCACCTTGATTGTTGGGAAATAATACACCTGTTTTATCTCCTATTAAATCTGTACTTGCTGTACCACCTGCTACATAAATATTATTGTTGGTGGGATTAAGTGCTAATACAAAAGCTGCATCATCATTATTGCCACCAAATAGTGTACTAAAAATAATATTATCTAATGTAGCATTTGTTTTAATAACTACACCATCTTGATATCTTCCATCAGTATTAGTAGCACCTCGTACAGTTTGTGCAGCATTATTAGTTGTTGGAAAATTGACTGATTGTGTACTACTAGCTAAATAAATATTATCATTATCATCTACAATTACTTCACTTCTTGCATCATCGCCATAATTTCTTCTAATAGTTATTAATCCACTTTCTGATTTTGGTTTAATATTTACACCATCATCGCCACTACCACCTATTTTAATACTATTGACTAAAGCAGTACCTGCAAAATTTAATTTAGTTAAAATAATATCCCAACCTCCAGTAGGTCCAAAACTTGTAAGTGTTGTAGGATAATTAGCAGAATTTGTTCTGCCTGCTACAATTAAATTATTATTTTTATCTACCACTAAACTATGAGGTTGCTCATTACCTGCACCACCTAAATATGTAGCATAAATACGATTGCTACCTGTAGCATTAAACTTCATAATACCAATATCAAAAGCACCTTGAGAACCAGGTAAGCCACCTTGAAAAGCTGTTAAAAATGCACCATTACTTACAGGAAATCCTGAACCAAATACAATACCTCCAGCATAAAAATTTCCATCATTATCATAAGTTGCTGTATAACCCCAATTATCTGCTGTACTACCTGTAAATGTGGAAAAAATTAATGTTGGGTCTATTACTAATGTTGCATTTGCATCTATATTTTCTTTTACATTAAAACGTAAAATATTACCTCTTAATTCATAATTACAAGTTACTTCTTGCTTACCATTTTCTGATATTTGATAAGAGTAAGGTGCAGATTCTTTTATTTCTCCTACAGAAGTTTTAATTATTAAATTTCCTTTACTAATTTTTAATTTATCTACTCCTTCAAAATATAAAACTATGTCTTGTACATTGCCTCCTGGCCTTACAATAAAATCGTATTTTAAATGATTGTCGTTGGTATAATATCTTATATCAATATTGGGATAAATATTTTGATATGTAATTGCATGATAAATTTTACAACCAGAAGCCCATTTACTTTTATCGTTACCAATATAATAATTGTTATAACTGCTTAAAGGTTTTTCTGCACTAATAGTTGGTGTTGCATTAGCATTTAAAAATTTTACTTCATATACATGAGAACGAAAATTAAAATCTTTTGGTGTTTAATGATTAGTTTCATTTTTACTTGCATCTGAATGTGCTTGACCATGAAAAAATTCGTTGCGTTTTTTTAAGTCTTCATTATTATACATTAACAAACGATAACCTGTTTGTTGCAATGCAAATGCACCATTTATTAATTCGCCTTTAAAATTAATTTTTTCGTCCCATTGTCCTTTGTTTTCTACAAACTCTAAATAGCTTTGTGCATTAGCAGATAAAGCTATTATGGTAAATAGAGAAAGGACAATAATTTTTTGTAGTAAAATATTTTTTATCGTTCTTGTTTGTTGCATTACTGATGAATTTTTGTATTCATTACTTAATAATCTTCATCTTCAAGTAAAAATACAGATAAACCTAATAATTAAACATCATCTTATTTCAGCAGGTTTATAGAATCAGGAAATTTTGCTCCAATTATTTCCTCCTTTTTGCTGAAGCAGATATTTTTTTAATGGCAAATTATTTGCCAAATTTATTTCTGGGTCTTCTAATATTAATTTTTCTGCAGCATCTTTTGCATTTTCTAATAAAGGCTTATCATTCACTATTGATGCTAGTTTAAAGTTTAATGCACCACTTTGTCTTGTGCCTTCTACATCACCTGGACCACGTAATATTAAATCTTTTTCTGCTATTACAAATCCATCATTTGTTTGGCACATTATCTGGATTCTTTCTTTAGCTTCTGTGCTTACTTTACTACCTGTTAATAAAATACAAAAACTTTTTTCATTACCTCTTCCTACCCTACCTCTTAATTGATGTAATTGCGACAATCCAAATTTTTCTGCACTTTCAATTACCATTACTGTAGCATTAGGAACATTAACACCTACTTCAATAACTGTAGTGCTTACCATAATTTGTGTTTTGCCTTCTACAAATCTTTTCATATTCACTTCCTTTTGTTCTGTAGGCATTTTACCATGTAGCATACTAATGTAATAAGTAGGTTCAGGAAAATAACTTTTTACATCGTCATAACCTCTCTTTAAATCTTCATAACTAAGTTTTTCACTTTCTTCAATCAATGGATAAATGATGTATGCTTGTCGTCCTTTACTTAACTCAGTTCTAATAAACTCCATTACATTTATTCTTTGAGCATCATATCTATGTACTGTAGTTATTTCTTTTCTTCCTTTAGGTAGTTCATTCATTACACTATAATCTAAATCGCCATAAGCTGTCATAGCTAAAGTACGAGGTATAGGTGTAGCTGTCATTACTAAAATATGTGGTGGTGTTAAAGCTTTTTTCCATAAAGCTGCTCTTTGTGCTACACCAAATTTGTGTTGTTCATCTACCACTACAAAGCCTAAGTTTTTAAATTGTACAGCATCTTCAATTAGTGCATGTGTGCCTACAATAAAATGTGTAGTACCATTTTTTAAGTTGGCTAAAATTTCTTTTCTTTCTTTTGCTTTTGTACTACCTGTTAATAAACTAAGCTGTATTTTTTCTTTATCAATTAAACTACTAATACTATTAAAATGCTGTTGTGCTAAGGTTTCTGTAGGTGCCATAATACAACTTTGATAACCATTATCTGCTGCTAATAACATACATAGCAAAGCAACAATAGTTTTGCCACTACCAACATCGCCTTGTAATAAACGATTCATTTGATGCCCTTTTGCTGTATCTTGTCTTATTTGTTTTATTACATTTTTTTGTGCATTTGTTAATTCAAAAGGTAAATGATGGTTATAAAAATCATTAAAATAATTACCTACTTTTTCAAACTTTACACCTTTACTTACTTTATGTCTGGCAAGTTTTATTAAGTTTAATCTTACTTGTGCAATAAAAAATTCCTCGAACTTTAAGCGATACAATGCTTGTTCATATACTTGTATATTTTGAGGAAAATGAATGTTTTTATAAGCATCATATCTGCCTATTAAATTTAATTGTTGTAAAATGGTAGATGGAATATTTTCTGGTAAATCATTTTCATTTATTTGTGTAAATAATGCTTGAGTAAGTTTAGCAATTTGTTTTCCATTTAGTCCTTTAGCTTTTAATTTTTCTGTAGAGGGATAAATAGGTTCAAAACTTGCTTTTTCTTGAGTAATTTTTGGTAAATAAATTTCTATTTCTGGATGTACAATTTGTGGCTTATTATTAAACATGGTTGTTCTGCCAAAAACCAAATAATTATTGCCTTCTTGCAAAAATTTTTGCACCCAATTAATTCCTTGAAACCAAACCAACTCTACCACACCTGTACTATCTCTTAAATAAGCAATTAATCTTTTACTTCTTCTTTCGCCCAACACTTGTATTTCATTTAGCTTACCTGCTACTTGTATAAATTCTGTGGTTGGTTTAATTTCTTTGATAAATGATATAGTAGATTTATCTACATGTCTAAAAGGAAATAAATGTAATAAATCGTGAAAAGTAAAAATGTTTAATTCTTTCTTTAACCAATCTGCTCTTAATGGTCCTACACCTTTTAAATATTCTATGGGATAAGATAATATGTTTTTTTGTTCTGTCATCAGCGTGGCTAAAATAGTAAAGATTTGATTATATATTTTTATGTTTTCAATTAATCAATCATAAAGTATGGGTTGATAAAAAATTAAATACCATATTTGCCCTATTAGCCATGTATAAATTTATTTTTTTGTATGATAATTTGTAAAACAACTCATATACTTAAACAAACAATTGCCAAAGCAAAAAATAAAGATATCATTGGTTTTGTACCAACAATGGGTGCATTGCATCAAGGACATTTAACTTTAATTAATGAAAGTAAACAAAAAGCTACTTTAACTGTTTGTAGCATTTTTGTAAATCCTACACAGTTTAACGATAAAAAAGATTTTGAAAAATATCCTATCACACTTGAGCAAGATATTTTTTTATTAGCACAAGCAGGTTGCGATATTCTTTTTTTACCTCATGTACAAGAGGTTTATCCAGATGGTTTACAAAAATTATCTTACTATCCTTTAGATTATTTAGAAGAAATTTTAGAAGGTAAATACAGAAAAGGTCATTTTCAAGGTGTGTGTAATGTGGTAGAAAAATTATTAAAAATGGTAGAGCCTTCTATTTTGTTTTTAGGACAAAAAGATTATCAGCAATGTATGGTAATTACCAAATTGGTACAGCTAATGCAATGGAATAATAAACTACAAATAAATATTGTACCAACTATTAGAGAAACATCTGGCCTTGCTATGAGTAGCAGAAATGCAAGATTAAGTGATACAGCAAAACAACAAGCAACAGCTATTTACACTGCTTTACAATTTATACAAAACAATATTAAACATACACCTATTGCGTTATTAGTAGAACAAGCAAGTAAAATTTTATTAGATGCAGGGTTTGAAAAAATAGATTATGTAAGTATTTGCAGAGCAGATAATTTATTACCTGTAGAAGTTTATCAACCAACAGAAAACTATGTAGCTTTAATTGCTGCATTTATTAATAATGTAAGGCTGATAGATAATTTACTTTTATCAAATAATAGATGATAAAAATTATTTCTCTTTCATCATCTTTAAAAAAATAACAATTTACTTAAAGCAATAGCAATTGAATGTTGCATCTTTGTACTTTCAATTAACATAATTTATTGAATACTGTATGCAAAAAACAATTACCAATATTATTAAATATCTTGTCTTTATGGGCTTAGGTATTTTTTTAGTTTGGTTAAGTATTCATAAAATAAGAAGTAACCCAACAGAATGGAAAGAGTTTAAACATGCACTAACTTCTGCCAACTATATTTTATTTATTCCAGTATTTTTTATTATTGTATTAAGTCATATTGTTAGAGCATTGAGGTGGCGAATTTTAATACAACCAATGGGTTATCAGATTTCTGCACCAAATACTTTTTTTGCAGTAATGATAGGTTATATGGCTAATATGGCAATACCTCGTTTAGGCGAAGTTTTAAAATGTACCATATTAGCACGTTATGAAAAAGTACCAGCAGAAAAAATTGTAGGTACAATGGTAGCAGAAAGAGCTATTGATACTTTAAGTTTAGGCATTGTTTTTTTATTAGCATTAATTTTTCAGTTCGATGTGGTAATGGCTGCTTATAAAGAAATGCAAATATTTATTGCAGGCAAGCCTAACGAAACAATGAGTCAAACAAAACAAATTATTTTAATAGCTATTGCTTTATTGATTGTAGCAACGATTATTTGGTTAATAGCAACTAAAAGAATACAGAAAATTATTCTAGCTATCAAAAAAATAATTAAAGGTGTAGGCGAAGGTTTGCTAACAACATTAAAACTAAAACAAAAAAAATTATTTTTCTTTTATTCATTGCTTATTTGGTTGTTATATCTTTTAGGCACATGGATAGGGTTTTATGCAATGCAAGGCACAGCAGGTTTAAGCATTTTTGTAGCTATTACATGTTTAGCATTTGCAAGTATAGGTATGATAATTACTCCTGGTGGTATAGGTTCTTATCCTGCATTAATAGCTATTGTTTTAAGTTTACAACAACCTTCTATTACTAATTCTATAGGTTATGCAAATGGCACTTTACAATGGTTTGCACAATGTATTATTGTATTATTGGTAGGTTTTATTTGCTTACTATTATTACCTTGGTACAACAGAAAAAAGCAGTTATAATCTCTCCTATTCTTTACTCAGTATCATCTTTAAAAATTAAGCATTTTTTAAGCTGTTTCATGTACCTTTGCAGCCTAAAAATTTTTGTTGTATGAATAACAGAACAGTATATATAGTTAGTGCAGTACGTACACCAATGGGTAGTTTTGGTGGTGTTTTAAAAGATGTAACTGCTACACAATTAGGTGCAGTAGCTATTAAAGCTGCTATTAATAAAGCAGGTATTAAACCAGAGCAAGTACAAGAAGTAATAATGGGTTGTGTATTACAAGGCAATTTAGGACAAGCTCCTGCACGTCAGGCTTCTAAGTTTGCAGGTTTGCCAGATAGTGTTATTGCTACTACAGTAAATAAAGTTTGTGCAAGTGGTATGAAGTCTATTGCACTTGCTGCACAAAGTATTTTATTAAACGATGCAGATATTATTGTTGCAGGTGGAATGGAAAGTATGAGTAATGTTCCTTTTTATTCTCCTAATATGCGTTGGGGTAATAAATATGGTAATGTACAAATGATTGATGGCTTAGCAAAAGATGGATTAACTGATGTTTACTTTAATGGTGCAATGGGCAATTTTGCTGATACTACTGCTAAAGAATGTAATATAACAAGAGAAGACCAAGATAATTTTGCTATTGAAAGTTATCAACGTAGTCAGGCTGCATGGACAAATGGAAAATTTGCTAATGAAGTAGTACCTGTAGAAATTGAAACAAGAAAAGGCAAAGTAATTATTGATAAAGATGAAGAACCTTTTAATGTAAAGTTTGATAAAATTCCTACATTAAAACCTGCATTTAATAAAGATGGTACTGTAACTGCTGCAAATGCAAGTACTATGAACGATGGTGCTGCTGCATTAGTTTTAATGAGCAAAGAAAAAGCAGATGAATTAGGTATAAAACCTATAGCCATTATTAATAGCTATGCAGATGCAGAACAAGCACCTGAATGGTTTACCACTACACCAAGTTTAGCTGTTCCAAAAGCTGTTAATAAAGCTGGTTTAAAAATTAGTGATATAGATTTCTTTGAATTAAATGAAGCATTTAGTGTAGTAGGTTTAGTAAACTGTCAAAAAATGGATTTACCATCTACTAAAGTAAATGTACATGGTGGTGCTGTAAGTTTAGGTCATCCTTTAGGTTGTAGTGGTGCAAGAATTATTGTAACACTTATAAATGTATTACAACAAAATAATGGTAAAACTGGGGCTGCAGGTATTTGTAATGGTGGAGGTGGTGCTAGTGCAATGGTTATTAGCTTACCTTAATAAATAAACAATTTTAATTTTATAAATAAACAACAATGCAACAAGCAAAAAAAGGCGATACAGTTAAAATCCATTATCATGGAAAATTAACAGATGGTACAACATTTGACAGCAGTAAAGGTCGTGAACCTTTAGAGTTTGAATTAGGTAGTGGTATGGTAATTCCTGGTTTTGATAATGGCGTAACAGGTATGAGTGTTGGCGAAACGAAAACAATTAATATTCCTGCTGCTGAAGCTTATGGAGAAGCAAATCCTGAAATGATTATGGAATATCCAAAAGCTCAATTTCCTGCAGACTTAACTCCAGAAATTGGTATGCAATTAGCTATGCACAATGGTGCAGGACAACAGTTTAATGTTTCTATCATTGAAATTAAAGAAGAATCTGTAGTATTAGATGCAAACCATCCTTTAGCAGGTAAAGAATTAATTTTTGATCTTGAATTAGTAGAAATTCAACCTAAATCTTTAATTATAACTGAGTAAGCTTATGCTTACTTAGTTATTTTTTACAAGCATATTATCCAAATTCCAATTCTGTATTATCGCCAATATTAAGGCTATGACTTAAACCTTTAATATTGGCATCGCTACCAATTAGCGAATTATCTAACACTACTTCTTGCAAAGTAGTATAAGCACCAATAATACTATCTCTAACAATTGAATTATTAATAGTAGTATTACTGCCAATTGTTACATGTGGACCAATAATAGATTGCTTAATAACACAATCTGCTGCTATACTAACAGGTGGAATGATAATTGTATCTTCATAAACATCTTTATTTGCTACATTGCCACCAAACTTTTTTAATAATGTAGCATTACTTTCTAATAAAGTATCTTTTTTACCACAATCAAACCAACTCTTTACTTTAAAATGCTGAAACTTAATTCCACGATGTATCATACACTCTAAAGCATCAGTTAAATTATATTCATCTTGTGTTTTTATATGTTGTGTAAGTATATAATTTAAACAATCAAATAAAAAACTACTTTCTTTAATTTTATAAATACCTACTAATGCCATATTGCTTTTTGGTATAGCAGGTTTTTCCACAACAGATTCTATAAAATTTTCTGCTTCGTCTAAAATAGCTACACCAAAATTTCTTGGGTCATCTACTTTTTTTACACCCAACATACTAAATGGACTTTGCAATACTTCTTTAATATCATATTCACAAATAGTATCGCCAAGTACAATAAAAACTTCATCGTTGCCAACAATATTTTTAGCAATTTCTATTGCATGGCCTGTACCCTTTCTTTCATTTTGATAAACAAAATGTGTTTTTATATGAGGATAAGTTTCATGTACATAATCTTGAATTTTATCGCCTAAATAACCTACAATAAAAATAAACTCTTGAATACCTGCCTCTTTTAAAGGATCTATAATAAAACTAAGTATGGTTTTTCCTGCTAAAGGTATTAATGCTTTTGGTTGTGTATAAGTGTGTGGCCTAAGTTTTGATCCAACACCTGCAACGGGGATGATTGCTTTCATTAGATATATATTTACCCAAACTTTTTATACTCTTTTACTTTATGCTAAATTTTTGGGAAAGTGAAAGTAGGAAATTTTTTAATTAAAAGTATTTATCAAATACTTAATTATTGTTTTATTTTTATTAGCTATTTTTTATTGCTTGATAATGAAGATGAATATTTTTTACCAACATTATCAACCACAAAACTGTTGATATTATCTTTACTTTTGCACAAATAATTTTTTATGTCAGCATTAGCACCTTGCCCACAATGTAAATCAACTTTTACTTATGAGTTAGATAATTTATTAGCATGTCCTGAATGTGGTTTTGAATGGAATCCTGAAGAAGAAAATAAAACTACAGATACATTTATTGTAAAAGATAGTAATGGTAATATTTTACAAAATGGCGATAGTGTTGTTGTAATTAAAAACTTACCTGTAAAAGGTAGTGTACAAAATATTAAAGCAGGTACAAAAGTGAGAAATATTCATTTAGTAGATAGCGACCATAATATTGATTGCAGAATTGATGGCTTTGGAAAAATGGCTCTTAAATCTGAATTTGTTAAGAAGGTTTGAGGGGTTCAAGAAGTTCAAAAGGTTCAAGAAGTTCAAAAGGTTCAAGAGGTTTCAGAGGTTTGAGAGTTTACAAGTTTGGATGGTTTGAGAATGTATTAAACTTTGGATTTATGTTCTTTGCATACAACTATTGCAAAACAATTAAAAAACCTTTTAAATAATAATTATGAGTACTTTACAATCCCAATTAGCGAAATTACAGGCGAACTCTGGGGTATATACCCCAACGCAAGAAATGTTACAATCCAAGTTGTTAATAGCCCCAACCTTGAATATCAAGGAGCATACGATGCCTCAATTCAAATGCTTGACGGCTCAATGGGCAAAGTCATCACCCTTAATGCGTATAGAATTAGAGAAAGACTTAAAGAAGCTGGGTTGGACACGCATTGGAATAGCGTGGGTGCACGAAACAGATTTCACGATATATTAGTACACGAATTACAACATTTTGTACAAGAGCAAGAAGGATTTTCACGAGGTTCTAATATTGCAGAAGGGGATATAATATCTAAGGGTTTTAGGACTAAGAAAGAATTGTTGTGAATTGGTATCAAACTTTGGATTTACGTTCTTTGCATACAACAGTTTAGGCTATAAGCCAATAAACACAATGGTTTGCAAAGAAAACAGAACGTAAAAAATGAACTAAAGCTTGTTCTTTTTAATTAAGAACAGGCTTTTTTTATAGGCTATTGTTTTAAAAAATTTCTAATTGTTGTGGTGTACTAATTGGTGCTGTTGGTTTTTTACCATCAAATATTTGCATCATTCCAAATTGTTTATCTGTAATTGTCATAATTCCTATATGCCCATGCTCTGGTAATATTTTTTGTACTCTTTTTATATGTACTTCTGCATTTTCCATACTTGCACAATGGCGTAAGTATATACTAAACTGAAACATCTGAAAACCATCGGCCATTATTTTTTTACGAAATATTGCATAAGCTTTTCGTTCTTTTTTAGTTTCTGTTGGCAAATCAAAAAATACTAATACCCACATAATTCTATATGCATTAAATCTTTCAGATAGCATCTACCTTTATTTAGTTAATTATCTTTTTCAGATAGTTTATTTTTCCATTGTAGGAAAAGCAATTTTTCTTAGTTCTCCTGCATAACATTTGCTTAAACTTACTGCTGTTCTTTGCATAGCTATCATCAACGGACTTTTTTCGTCTTGTATAAACACATCTGTTACTGGTAATTTTAATAGTTTATTTTTTAGTTCACTAGTCAAATTTTCTACTTGGCTGGTAGTGTTTATAATATCTCTAACTACAGCATCTACAAAAGGTCTGTAAGGCTCCATCATATCATCTGCTAAACAATAAGCATTATACCTGTTTCTATGAAATACACCTAATGTTGGCAGCAAACCTGCACCAACAATGGCTCTTGCCATACAGGCTCTAATAATTGCATAGCCATAATTTAATAAATTATTAGGTGGTGGTCCTTCTCTTTTTCTATAAAATTGCCAAGCTGGTGGAAATATATTTTGCCAATAATAGGCCGATGCTACAGCTTCTCTATTATCACTATCGCCACTTTTTACAGCCATTGCCAATGATTGTAATAATTGATAATTGATTTGCCATTTTTTTAAAACACTTGACTGATTAATAATTTTTGCTTTAATTGTTTGTTGCCATAATTGTTTTTTTAATGGCTCTGTAGCTTGTAACTGATGTTTAAATCTTTCACTTTGCAAAGTATTACTTTCTAATGGCATTAATAAACCAGTAGGGTGATGAGTATTATTACAAGTAATTACTGCTACATTTTTGCTCACCAATTCATCTAACAAATAATGAGTTAAAGTTATTTGTTGATGCTCTAATACCAACATACCAATTTCATCAATAGGTACAGTTTTATCTGCCCTATCTTCTAAACCTTTAATGTGTGCATAACTTACTACTAATTGCTCATTACTAAATTTTAAATGACAAGGGCTTTCTATACATAGCGTTCTTTTTATCATTGTTTAAATTAGTTAGTGCTTTTGTTTGATGATAAAATGATATTACATATTTCAAAACAACATTAATATTTTGCTTTAGATATATTGCCTAACCTATCTACTTTTAATTTAATTAAATTCTGTTTCTGATCTGTTAATTCAATTTTATTAAGTTTTGTATATTCAACCTTATCAACAATTGTACTTGCAACACTTAAAGGAACAACATAAAGCCTATTATTGGTAAAGCTTACAACTTTATAAATATTATTAATATCATTTTTCAATTGATTAAATTCATTATCATCAGAAACATATACTAAATCTTCAGGAGATAAATAAAACAATAAAGAATGTCCTTCATTATTATTTTCTGGAACAGGGGTTAGTCCTTGCTTTTGACGCTCAATGACAATGTTTAATGGTATAGTTTCAAAAGAACGTTTTGTTATACTCTTATTTTCTTTTTTATCAAACTCTTCATATTTATATACAGCAAAATATAAATTAGTACCCTTAGCTGCTATAACATATTTATTTTGTTTATTCCCAAGGTTGCCAATATTATATTTATTACCAAATGCTTCATACAATCTAACTTTATAAATTGGCTGATGAAACTTATTATTATTTAGAGTTAAAATATATTTATTCATTTCTTCAATACCTTCTGAAGAAAAAGCTTTTTCAGGCTGATTATTATTTGCTAATAAATGATTTATTAGAATTTTCTGAATAGCCGTATCAGTTATTTTATTAATAATTTCTATAGCTTTTTCTTTAGATTTTACATCTGTAAATATTGACACCAAGTCATTCCCTTGTCTTGTAGCAGATTGTATTTCAAAAACTTTTATCTTTTTTAAGTCTTTTAAGTATATATCTTTTATTGCATTTTGAATATTAACATTACTTCCATCAAAATATTTTTTTATACACTCTCTTATTTTTTTATTTACAATAATACTAGTATCATTTAACTCATTTACCTTATTTAATGCATTTTTAAAAGCCATCTCTTTAGTTTCCTTAAGAAGATAAACCTTACCATAAACTGTATCTTTATGTAATGGCTTTCTTATAGCCCAATTTATACCTTTCTGAGCTTTATCAACTTTTTTACCATTTTCAAATTTTTGATAAATATTTGTTGCTTTATTAATCACTCTAAGATTTTGTTTAAAGCTTACAACAATATTTTCTAAATTAGTTTTTGCATCAGAAGAAAAGCTTTGCCATGGTAATTTAAAGTCAGCAAACTTTTCTCTTTTTTCGCCATTCTTATCTATCCATTCTTCTACTTTTCTAAGTTTGTGTTGCAAATCGTATCTTGAGTTATTAGAATTTGCATGTTGGTTATTTAATAAATTAATATGGTCTCTTGTCATACAAGCTACAACCAAAGCATCTAATGCATGATGACGATGGTCAATACGTTTTTTCTGGAAACCTTTTGACAATTCAAATGGTATTTGAGGTATTATATGCCCTTCTTTATTTTTAGTTGTAAAATTTGTAGAATTAGTTAAACGATTCATTCTTTCAAATCTTGGAAGAATAATTGTATTCCATACATCATTTAAACCCCAATCTTGTTTTAAGCGATCTGTAATTTTGCCATTACCTGGAATTATATTTTTAGAATTGATACCATCATCATTTTCATTTTCTCTTACTAAATTAGATAATATTTGAGCTACATATTTGCTAATATATCTTGTATCATTCATTTGTCTTTCAATCATTTTATCTGGTATATCTTCTAACAAAAGTTTTGTTTTTTTAGCATTATTTTTAGCATAATGTTCATTAACAAACTTTTTATAAGGTTCAATATTTAAAATAGTTACTGTTTTATTTCCTATTTGTATTTTTGTACCTTGATATTGCTCAATAAACTTATAAGCAAGTTGATTTGATTTTAACTTATTTACTTCTGCTTCACAAATAACTTTATTACTTAAGCTATCATCAAAATATCTACTCTGAGGTATAATATGTTCTATTTCATAAGCAGGTGTAAATAATTTACTTAATGGAATTATTTCACCAGTATAAGGTGATTGATATTTTTGTTCAAGCCATAATTTATAACGAATTATCTCTGATTTTGAAGGAAGTTTATTTGTATCTCTCTCATTAAACTTTTTAAGAATTTCAGCAATATCATTAGGAATTTCTATGCCAGAGTTTAAAATAGTTTCTTCATAAATTTTTAAAATTTCTTGTTGCGATGGTGAATATTCTCTAACATTTTCTATACTAGCATCATTCTTAAGCTCCATTAATAAAAGCTTAATACGTTGATTTGTATTTTCATTCTCTAAAATTTTATATGTCATTCTTTTTCTGTCATCAGCAGTATTTTTCATTTCTCTGCCTAACTCCACATGTATTTCATCAAAGAAATTTTCCTCCCCATTACCTAAATGCTTCCAAATATCTTTAACTACACGAAGGGTTTCTGTTATTACTTGTTCTACAATTGGATTTCTAAGAGAATGTTGTTTAAAATTTTGCAAATAATTTTCTAAATCTTGTAAAGTTTTCCACTGTTTGTTTTCTGATGCTTCTGAGTGTTTGCCATATACTAAATATTGAGCAATGTATAAAGGAAGTCCTTGAAAAGAAGTAATATCTGCATTTGTAAATTCAATTAATTTATCATACAGTTTTTCATTTATCGTTTTATTCCATTTTTCTTTTTGTGTATCTGAGATATTAGCAGATTTTTTATTCAGTTTTTCTATTAGCTGATGAATATTTTCAAAATAAAATTTACTATATTCATTTATATAATTTTCATCCCAGTATCTACCTAATCTCATTAAAGGCAATAATTTTTTAATGGCTTTCTCTGAGTATGTTCCATAATCATTTTTAAATGGTGGGAATTTTATGAATACTTTTACAAATGAATCTGTATTTAAATTGTACCTATTAGCAAATGAATTCAATGCTTTTTTAAACTCTTCTGGTTCAATTACAGAATAGATGATGTGCCAAAGATGTTGCTCTATTTCTCTTGTTAAAAAATTATCTGGAACACCTTCAACCTTTTCTAAACGTTTACGAATGAAATAATGCGTTTCATTCATTGGATATGCTTTAGACTTTTCATCTTCCTTATCCTTTGAATCATCAAACACATAGTTCCAACGATACTTTGAAATCTCTTTTTTTATTTCACTCTCCAATGCTTTTGGTTTTGCATCAGGAAATTTTGCTTTGATTTTTGGAGTAAATAAATAATTTAAAATATCTACATGATTTACTTCATTCTTACTCATAAGAAATTCAAACATCTTTTCCCAATCTTCATTTGTATTTAATAAATCTTTAGTTATATCTACATCATTTTCTTTAATATATATTTTAAGATTATACAACCATTGCCACACTCTAAATTCTTGATAATAAGGATTTGATTTGGGTATTGCTTTAAGAAATTCATTTATTTCTACTTCTTTACCATCTTCATTTTTTTGTTTAAATAATCTATACTCTAAACTACAGTTGCTAATTAATGATTTTTGACTTCTTAAAGGTCTTTGATAAAAA
>CAUJDL010000032.1 GCA_963169635.1 Bacteroidota bacterium | reverse complement strand
GCACCTCTACAAATTATTACATCATTACCTGCAGATACTTTTGGTAAATCATGTACTTGTAATAATAAAGTATCTATATTATAACAACCACTGCTATTAGTTAATTTACTTTCTATTAAAAAGTTTCCTGCTGATGTAAATGTTTGTGTTGGTGGATTTTGCACATTGTATTGTTGTACATTACCAAAATTCCAATGCCAATTTACTGCAGATGTATCTGGATTAAGATGTATAGCATTAAACTGTAAAGAACCATTTAAACATACAGCTGTATCGCCTTGAATTTTTACTTTAGGAGAGCTTACTACTTTAATTAATTTTTGATAACTGATACTATCTGTACAACCTGTTTGAGTTACAACTTTTAAATGTACATCGTACCAACCATTAGTATTAAAATAGCTTGTAGCATTTGCTGTAGAAGCTGTTTGTCCATTACTAAAACTCCATACATATTGTGTTATAATATCGTTTGTTTTAGATGAATCTGCAAACTGTAATGTAGCAGCATCACAAACTGTAGTAACAGGTGCTTTAAAATTTGCTTGAATATATTTTACTTTAATACTGTCTTTACCATATATTGGAACACGACAACCTGCTGCATCTTCTAAAATTAATTTAGGTAAATAATGACCACCTGTATTGTAAGTATAATTAATATTATTTGCTGTTGTTACATTTGTTTCACCATTATTAAAATCCCAAGTATTAGATACTGCATTTTGAGTAGTTGCTGTAAACTGAACTTGTACAGGATTACATGCAAGTGTAGGTGTATAATTAAATGTACCTGTTGGACCATTAATAACTATTTGTTTAGAAGCAGAATCTGCACAACCACCAGTATTTTTTACTACTAATTGTAAAGTATAATTTCCAGGATATACATATAAATGTGCAGGATTAATTTGTGTAGATGTACTACCATTACCAAAACTCCATTGATAGTTATTTGTATATAAAGAATTATTTGTAGTATTAACAATTAAAGGAGGACAAACAGCCGTAGAATCGCTAATTGTAAAGTTTGCAACTGGTTTATATACTTTAATATTTTTTATTAATGTATCAGCACAACCAATTGTATCTATTGCAGTTAAACGTACAGAATATGTACCTTCATTTGTATAAGTATAGTTTGGATTTACTTCATTTACAATATTACCATCACCAAAGTTCCATTGATAAGATAATAAATTACCAGTAGATTGATTAGTAAATTGTATTGGTGTACCAGGGCAAACTAAAGTATCTGTTTGTATAAAAGAAGTAACAGTTTTAGCAATTTTTACAGCACTGTTTTGTGTTAAACTATCTTTACAACCATAACTATCAGTAACAGTTAATTTAATATCAAAATTGCCATTAGTAAGATAAGTATGTGCAAAAGGAGCAGCAGATAAGTTAGCTATATTTCCATCGCCATAATTCCAACTCCATTGTGTAATAGGATGTATATTATCTGTAGTACTTGCATCTGTAAAATTGATAGTAGTACCAGAACAAAACTGTTCAATAGGTGCATTAAAATCAGCTTTTGGTCCATAAACTGTTACACCAAGTGTGCTATGAATTGTATCTACACAACCATTAGCATAAGCAATAGCCACCCAAACATTATAATGACCTGCTTCTGTATAAACATTATTTTCTGAAGGTACAAATCCTGTATTTGTAGTTGTATTTAAACCTAGATTCCAAGTATAATTTGCAGTAACTGCATTATTAATATTTTCTAACTTAAAGTTTACATTTACACCTTTACAAACAATGCTATCACTAATAACAAGTTTTTCTCTTTTATCATCTACAATTACATATTTTACTTTTGAATGAGAACAATTACCATTATATGTTGTTAATTTAACTTGATAAGTACCACCAGTTGCATAAATATGTACAGGGTTTGCTTCTGTAGAAGTATTGCCATCGCCAAACTCCCAAAAATATGCTTGTGCACCTTTAGAGCTATCTGTAAAAACAACTCTTAATTTATTATTACAATCATTTGCATTAATAAAAAATCTTGAAACTGGAGGAAGTATATGAACATAATCTGGTTTTATTAATGAATCTTTACAACCATTACTCCAAACAATTAATTTTACTGTTCTCCATCCTGTATCTTGATAAGTTGTAGTTGGGTTTTGTAAAGAAGAATTTTTTCCATCGCCAAATACCCAATGCCATTTATCTACAATAACATTTGATGTAGAATCTGTAAAACTAATACTAGTAGATGTACAAGCTTCTAAAATAGATGCAGCAAAGTTTACAATTGGTTTATCGCCTACTCTTACTGCATGCATAATTTTTAATGAATCTGTACAACCATTATTAGAAACAATAGTTAATTGTACATCATAAATACCTGCTTTTGTAAATGTATGTAAAGGATTTTTTTGGTTAGATGTAGTACTATCTCCAAAATTCCAAACATAGCTAACAATACTATCATTACTTGTAATAGATGGTGTAAATTGTACATCTAAAGGTACACAACCTTCTATAGGATTAATGTTTATTGAATTAATTTTTATAGGTGCTATATTAATATAATTATCTTTTGTAAGTGTATTGCTACAACCATTATCTGCTGTAACTTGTAAAGAAATTTGATAGCTGCCATAAGCAGAAAAAGAATGGGCGGGATTTTGCAAGGTTGAAGTATTACCATTTCCAAAATTCCATTGGTAAAACTTCCCACCCATTGAGCTATTTGTAAATTGTACTTGAAAAGGTACAGCACAACTAATAGTATCTAAAGCACTAAAATATGCCATTGGCTGTGCTAATACTTTAATTGTTTTTTCAACTGAATCTATACAAGTACCAAAATTATTTATCAATTTAATTGTATAATTTCCTGCTGTAGTATAAGTAATTGAAGGATTATTTTGTGTAGAAATAGTACCATTACCAAAACTCCAATTACTTGCTACAATTGTTGGTGTAGAGGTATTAGTAAAATCTACAATTGTACCAGCACATACTGAATCTGGTGCATTAAATTGTGCATGAACAGTACCTACATTAATGATATTTTGTTTTACAATAGTATCTGTACATCCATTTGTATTAGTAATTATTAAACTAACAGTGTATGTACCTATTGATGAGTATTGATGTACAGGATCTTTTTCTGTAGATATAATACCATCACCAAAACTCCATAAATAAGATAATGAACTTGAGCTAGTAGATGTATTAGTAAAATTAACTGTCATAGGTAAAGTACAACCTACTGAATTTACTGCATGTGTAAAGTTTGCTTTAATTGCTCCTTGTGTTTTAATATAATTATCTTTCTCTATAGCATTAAAACAACCTTTATCAGTTGTTACTTTTAGTTTTACATTAAATTGTCCTTGTGTTTGAAAAGTGTAATTAGGATGTTGGCTTGTTGCAATATCTCCATTACCAAAATCCCAAAGCCATTGTACAATTGAGTCTGCTCCTGCATTACTTAAATCTGTAAATTGAACATCTAATGGAGCACAACCTATATTATTATTTGTTGTAAAATTTACAGAAGGTTTATCATTTACTTGAATATAAGATGTTTTAACAATAGTATCTGATTCATGATTGTCATTGCTTACGATTAATGTAATTGTATAGTTGCCAGAAGTTAAATAAGTAGTTGAAGGGTTTTGATTAAATGATATAGTTCCATTTCCTAAATTCCATTTCCATAATGTAGGATTACCTAATGATGAATCTTGAAACTGCACTAAAATTGGTGCACATCCATTAGTTGTATTTGCTTTAAATCCTGCCTTTAACTGAGCATTGGCAGTTGTAAGAAAAATTATGATGCTTGCTAACGTACTTAAATAGTATTTAAGATACGACGCCTTATTGGCTTTCATAGTTTGGAATTTGGATATTGGATAATAAAAAACCTTGCCTTATTATAACATACAACAAAGATGATTTATTGTATAGCTAAATATATATTTAAAATATACATATAATATTTAGCCATTTTTTATAAAGCTAAACTATTAATTTTCAATGCGTTAAATGCAGTTAAGTAAAAAAGGTATTAAATTGATAAAAAAGGACAAATACTTACAACTTAAACAATACTATGGTTAAAATACCTGTTAACATTACCAGTTTTATTAGGCTGCTAAGTTTATGAAATGCTGTTGGTGTATGCACTTTAGGCAATTGAATGATGAACCAACATAAAGGCAATAAAATAAAAATGATAGTATAAAATAAACCTATCCAATAAGTCCAATTAAGTTGATAAAAATATATAAGTGTAAATACAATTATGGCAACTAACAATAAGCTTAAAAATATGACAAATGTTTTTGTGGCTTTTATACCAAGTACAATAGGCATAGTTTTACAATTGTACATTTTATCGCCTTGTATATCTTCCATATCTTTTACTACTTCTCTAATAAGTGAGATAAGCAAAGCAAAACCTGCATATAAAAAACTAATATTAAAAAAATGCATAAGTGAAGTTTGATAGTTTGCAATTTCGCAAAAACTAATAACCAATATAACCCATGCTGTTAATATAGAAATTAACAAATTGCCTACTAAAAATTGCTTCTTAAAAAAAACAGCATAAAGAAATAGTAATAAAACTGCAATTGAATTTGCCCAAACCAAATTATTAACATGCGTATTTACATCTATTACATAACTCAACACAATTCCTATAACAGATAAAAAAATATACCAACATAAAACCCATTTTTTAGCAATTACATTGTGTACAATTACTTTGTTTGGTTTATTGATAACATCAATTTTATAATCAAAATAATCATTAATAATATTACCAGCAGCTGCAATACAAACTGCTATTAAGATTAATACAAAAAAATAATTTACAGAAAGATTTGTTTTTATCTGTGCATCATTAAAAAAAGGCAAATAAATACAATACAAAAAAATGACTTGTGTTAAAATAATAAACAACAAGTTTTTCCATCTTATTAATTGTACAAATGCTTTAAATAATTTCAATTGCTAAGGAAAGTTTAATGTATAATGTAAAACTACATAGCTCTTAGTAAAAAATCATCTTGCCAATGATTATTTAGTTTTAAAACTTTTTCTATAACATCTCTAGCACAGCCTTCTCCCCCATTAAACATAGAAATATATTTTACCATTTCTTTAATATCTGTAGCTGCATCTTTAGGGCAACAAGCAAGTCCTGCAAGCTTCATAGCATTTAAGTCTGGCATATCATCACCCATAAATAAAATTTGCTCTTTTGCTAATTGCTTTTGTTGCATAAGTGTAGTTAATAAAGCAGCTTTATCTTGCACTTGCATAAAAACATCTGTTACGCCAAGTTTTAATAATCTTTCTTTTACTTCAGGCGAATTGCCTCCACTAATTACAATAACATGATAATTTTTTTTAACTGCTAATTGTAAAGCATACCCATCTTTAATATTCATTGTTCTTGCCATTACACCATTTGGCAAAACCAATAAAGTTCCATCTGTAAGTACACCATCTACATCAAATACAAAAGTGTTGATGGGTTTAAACAATGCTAAAACATTCATTTATATCAATTAAATAATAGATAATTTATTTTTGATGATCACGCCATTCATATACCCAACTACTTTGTATCATTTCTAAATGTCCTTCATTACTTTGTTCTTTTGTACCTACAAAGCCTGGTATTTCTAATACCCAATTAAGTAAATCGGTAAATCTTATTCTATAAATTTTGCTTTCATTAAAATCATCGCCAAAACGTTCGTATAATTTTAAAGCAATATCTTCATAATCGTTCCAATGTATAGGAGGTTCAAAACTCATTACTAATAATTTTAAAAAATAAAAGAGATTGAATAAATACTTTGCAAATATGCTTTTAATTCTGCAATTAATAGCTTTATAAATCTAAGATAGTTTGTTTAATAACCAATTTCGTAAGATAGTTTCTCCAAATGGAGTTAAAATACTTTCAGGATGAAACTGCACTCCAACTAATGGTAATAATTGATGTTGCATTGCCATAATATTACCTTCATCATCAGTTGCTGTTATTGCAAAATTTGCTGGTAAAGTATTTTTATTTACAACCCAACTATGGTAACGACCAACTTCTAATGTTGATGGTAAATTATTAAACAAATAATGTTGGTTTGTTTGATGAATGTGCATTTGTGTACTTACACCATGATATACATTAGTTAAATTAATTAAGCTACCACCAAAAGCAACAGCAATTGCTTGATGACCTAAACAAACACCTAATATTGGTTTTTTATGAGCATATTGATTGATTAAAGTAATTAATAATCCTGCTTCTTCAGGGATTCCTGGTCCTGGCGATAAAATAATTTTATCGTACAAGTTTACTTCTGCTAAATTAATTTGATCATTATAAACTACTGTAGGTTGTATATCTGTAATTTTTTCTATTAAGTGAACAAGGTTATAGGTAAAAGAATCATAATTATCAACCACCAAAATTTTGGGAGAAATATTGTTATGTTCGTTTATTGACATAATAAAAATTAGCAAATAAATATTATTACAAACTAAAGATTAAAATTTTAAATGGGCTATTAATTTTTTATTGTTTGAATAAATCTTTCAATTTAAAAAGTGAATTTAAGAATAGTATATTTGAGGAGAAAAAATTAGTAAAATGAAATTTGGAAAAACAATAAAAATTTTTTTGATAGATGGAGAATCTAATGGAAGAATGAGTTGTGAACTTTCTAATTGGTCAGGTAAAGCATATAAAATACCTAGAATAAAAATTAAAGATTGCTCAGATAGAAATGATTTAAATAGCACTGGAGTATATTTACTTTTTGGTAAAGATGAAATTGGTAAAGAACAGGTTTATATTGGAGAGGCTGAATCTATTTTAGTTAGATTAAATCAACAATTAATAAAAAAAGATTTCTGGAATGAAGCAATAATTTTTATAAGTAAAGATGAAAACTTAAATAAAGCCCACATAAAATATATTGAAAATAGACTTCATGAACTTGCAATAATTGCTAATCGTTATTTAATAGAAAATTCTATCATACCAACTAAATCATCAATATCAGAATCTGATAAAGCAGAAATGGAAGAGTTTATTGAAAATATTAAAATGCTTGTAAATACACTTGGTCATAAAGTGTTTGATGAAAAAAGAGAGGTTAAAACAAAAGAAAGTAAAAATATATTTTATTTAAAATCTACTCGTAATGCAGAAGGGCAAGGAGAACCAACATCAGATGGATTTGTTGTTTTTAAAAATTCTAAAGCATCTCTAACTACAGTTAAATCAATATCACCAAATTTTTTAGTTTTCAGACAAAAATTAATTAATGATGGAGTTTTAGTAAATAAGGGTGAATATTTAGAGTTTATAGATGATTATATATTCAGTAGCCCATCTTCTGCTGCTGTAATAATTACAGGAAGAAATTCAAATGGACCTTTAGAATGGAAAAACTCTTCAGGGAAATCTTTAAAGGAATTTGAAGTTAATGAATAAAAAAATATTTCTTTTAAAATGAACTCAGACAACAACTATATCAACATCAACAAAAACTCTTGGAATAATAAAACTGAAATTCATATAAAATCGGCATTTTATAACCTCGATGATTTTTTAAAAGGAAAAAATTCTTTGAATGATATTGAACTTAAATTATTAGGCAATATTGAACATAAAAAAATATTGCATTTACAATGTCATTTTGGTCAGGATAGTATTTCTTTAAGCAGGCTTGGTGCTGATGTTACAGGAATTGACTTATCTGATAAAGCTATTGAAAATGCTATACAAATTGCTGCTACTACTAATACTAATACAAAATTTATTTGCTGCAATATTTATGATTTACCCAATTTTTTAGACGAACAATTTGATATTGTTTTTACCAGTTATGGCACTATTGGTTGGCTTCCTGATTTAGATAAATGGGCAAATATTATTACTAAATATTTAAAACCTCAAGGTCAATTTGTTTTTGTAGAATTTCATCCTGTAGTTTGGATGTTTGATGATAATTTTGAAAAAATACATTACAACTATTTTAATACTGGTGCAATAGTAGAAACTGAAAATGGTACGTATGCAGATAAAAATGCCCACATTACACAAACCTATGTAATGTGGAATCATAGCATTAGCGAAGTACTTAATAGCTTAATAAAACATGGATTAACAATTCAATCTTTTGATGAGTATGATTACTCTCCCTATAATTGTTTTAATAAAACTATTGAAGTAGCACCTAATAAATTTAATATAGCACATTTAAGCAATAAAATTCCTATGGTATATGCTATTAATGCTTATAAAGCAAATTAATTTTTTATAAAAATCCTATTACAAAGAAGCCTTTTTTTACACTAACTTTACCTGCATTAATCAATAGCAATTTATTTTATTATGGGGCGAATTAAAACAATTGATAATACTAGCAGAAAAGATTTTATTTTAAAAAAAGCCAGTAGCTTATTTATAGAAAAAGGTTTTAAAGCTGCCAGTATGAGAGGTTTAGCAGAAGTTGTAGGTATAGAAGCTGCCAGTCTTTACAATCACATTAAAAACAAAAATGAATTACTACACGAAATTTGTTTTAGAGTAGCTAATCGTTTTCATGAAAAAATAGAAAGTATAGAAGCTGAACCTTGTAGCACTTTAGAAAAAATTGAAAAACTTTTACGCTTTCATGTTCAAAATATGGTATTACATTTTGAAGAAGTTTATGTGAGTGATAGAGAGTGGAAATATTTATCTGAGCCTTATTTATCTAATTTTCATAATCAACGAAAAGCTTATAGAAAACGCTTTGCTTCTTTAATAGAAAAAGGAATTTTGGATAATGAAATTAAAAAAATGGATGCTGCTACTGCTGTATTAATTATGCTACATGCAATTGGTGGTATTGAAAGTTGGCACAGAAGCAAACAAAAAATTAGTGGAAAAGAATTAGAAGAAAATATTATTGTTATTTTAGTAGGTGGATTAAAAAAATAATCTTCATCTTTACCTATATTTATTTAATTGAGAAAAAAGATTTTATAGCATGTCTTTACATTTTTATCCTTTAAGTATTAAAGAAATTAATCAAGAAACTGCTTCATGTATTAGTGTTGCTTTTCATATTCCTGCTGAGTACAAAGATATTTTTGCTTACAAACAAGGCCAGAGTGTAACACTAAAAACTAATATTCATGGAGAAGATGTAAGACGAACTTATTCTCTTTGCTCATCACCTCTTAGCAACGATTTTAAAGTTGCTATTAAAATTTTAGAAGGTGGTTTATTTTCTAATTATATACATCAACATATAAAAGTTGGCGATACATTAGATGTAATGCCACCAATTGGTAAATTTTATACAGAAGTAAATATTGCTAATGCCAAAAATTATGTAGCATTTGCAGCAGGTAGTGGTATTACACCAATAATTTCTATTATTAAAACAATTTTACAAACAGAGCCTAAGAGTAGGGTTACATTGGTTTATGGTAATCAACATACCAACACAATCATTTTTAAAGATGAGTTAGATGCTTTAAAAAGTAAATACTTTCAACAGCTACAAATTATTCATACTTTTAGTAGAGAAGTTACTGACTCTCCATTAAATGAAGGTAGAATTGATGCACAAAAACTTAAACAACTTTCAAGCATTATTCGTTATCAGCATGTAGATGAATTTTTTATTTGTGGTCCCGAAGAAATGATTGTTTGTGTAAGAGATTTTTTAACTGCACAAAACATTGAAAAGCAAAAAATTCACTTTGAATTATTTATTGCTTCTGGTGCAAAATCAACTTCTGCAAAACAAAATAAATCTACCCAAACTGGCGAAGCTACTGTAACTGTAAAAGCAGATGGACGAAGTTTTAATTTTACTTTACCCAACAATAGCCATACAAGTATTTTAGATGCTGCAATACAGCATGGTGCAGATTTGCCTTACTCTTGTAAAGGTGGTGTATGCACTACTTGTAAAGCAAAATTGGTTGAGGGTAAAGTAGAAATGGATGTTAATTGGGGTTTGGAGCAAGAAGAAGTAGATAAAGGCTTTATTCTTACTTGTCAAAGCCATCCTGTAACAGATAAAATTGTGGTAGATTTTGATCAGCGTTAATAGCTCATTTAATCTTTTATTTGTTGATATACTTGTAAATAATTTTCTACAGATTTTTCCCAACTATTATCAATGCTCATCATTAATCTTCTCATAGCTAACATTTTTTTAGCATCTTCATATACAGTTACTGCTCTGTAAATACTATGATGCACATCGCCTACTGCTGCATGATTAAATCTAATGCCATAACCTCCTTCAACTCCCATATCAATTACAGTATCTTGTAAGCCTCCTGTACTTCTTACAATAGGTACAGTTCCATAACGCATAGCATATAATTGATTTAATCCACAAGGCTCTACCCTACTTGGCATTAATAAAAAATCTGCTCCAGCATACATTTGATGGCTTAATGCTTCATTATATCCTTTTACAAAAAAATAATGTTGCGGAAACTGATTGTTTAAGTTTTGTAATTGCCATTCTATTTGTGTATCACCACTTCCTAAAATTAAAAAGTTTATACTATCTGGCATAGCATACATACAGCTTACAATAATATTAGGTAAAATATCAGCAGCTTTTTCTCCTACTAATCTGCCAATAAAAACTATTAAAGGTTTGTTTTCGTCTAATGAAAATTCTTTACACAATAATGCTTTATTTCTTTGCTTACCAACTACTACACTCTTTTCGTTATAATGATTTTCAATAAAGCTATCAGTTGTAGGATTCCAAACTTCGGCATCTATACCATTTATAATTCCTGAGCATTTACCTTTTTCATATTCAAATAATTTTTCTAATCCATTACTGTTCCAAGAAAGTTCTTGCATATAACTATTGCTAACAGTAGTAACTCTCCAAGCACATTTAATTCCTGCAGCTAAAGGGTTTATTAAATTATTCCATTCCAGCAAACCCACTTTCCAAGAATCGTAGTGAGGTATATAATGATTTTTGTGCCAACCCATCCAACCTTGATATTGTGCATTATGTATTGTAAGCACAGAAGCAATTTTTTCCATTTTATTTTTATATGCATAGCAATGCTGCATCATAAAAGGAATTATTGCTGTATGATGGTCGTGGCAATGAATAATATCTGGCTCATGTTGCCAATGATTTAGCCAATCCATAATAGCAATTTGAAAAGCCATAAATCTTTCTGTATCATCATCATAATTATAAACACCTATTCTATCAAACAATCCTTTTATATCTACTAAATACAAATCAAAGCCTAGTATATTATTTTTTTCTTTTAAAATTTGATAAGGCAATTCCCAATTACCTAAATAAATAGTTCCATTAAAGTCTTCTACAAATTCATGATCTTGTAAAAATTTTGTTTCATACTTAGGCATTATCACTTTAGCATAATGTCCTGCTTTTGTTTGATATTTTGGTAATGCACCAACTACATCTCCTAAACCTCCTACTTTGGCTACAGGATAACACTCTGCACTAATATGTATTATTTCCATTACTAATTATTTTATGCTATTTCGTAAAGTTAAATTCTATTTATTAAAAATAAAATGCTTTCAGCAAATTAATATAATGATAGAAAACAAAAAATCTATATTCTTGTATTTTAAATGTAGTTTTAAAATATCAAACAATAAAATAGTTGTATGGTTACTTCTTTCATTTTTGCTACCAATAATCAACATAAAGTTGATGAAATAAAATCTATTGTGGGAGAAAAATTCAATATCATTAGTTTAAAAGAAGCAGGTATTGATATAGATATTCCAGAACCATATTTTACTTTGCACGAAAATGCTTCAGAAAAATCAAGAGTAATTCATCAGCTTACACATCAAAATTGTTTTAGTGAAGATACAGGTTTAGAAGTAGAAGCTTTACAAGGAGAGCCAGGTGTAAAAAGTGCCAGATATGCTGGAAATGAAAAAGACTTTAATGCCAATATTGTAAAACTTTTAAAAAATCTTGCACAGCATAAAAACAGAAATGCACAGTTTAGAACAGTAATATCTTTAATACTGCACAACAAAGAATATTTGTTTGAAGGTATTTGTAAAGGCACAATTATACATGAGCTAAAAGGCAATGCAGGCTTTGGTTACGACCCTGTTTTTGTACCTGAAGGAAGCCATAAAACTTTTGCAGAAATGAGTATGGACGAGAAAAATTTATTTAGCCACAGAAAAAAAGCTATTCAACAACTTACTGCATTTTTATCCCAATTTGGGAAAAATTTATCCTAATTCAAGAATTTTTTTTGCATTAATGCAACCTTTTATTTACACCTTCAATCTATTTATGCAATAACCTGATTGATTAACATTATCCTATTATAAAAACATCAAACTATGGCTACCATTGCTAAATCATTTATTGGAAACGAATTATTACAGGAGAACTGGAACGTGGCATCAAACCTAACAACTGTTACAAAAGAAGCTAAAATATCTTACCTAATGGTAGAGCAAATAAATCCTCCAAGTTATATGTGGGATAAAATTTGCCAACAATTAGATTTAGAAGAAGCTCGTGAACAATTTGCTGCTAAAAAGCATTTATCTAACAATGCAATTGCTACAATTTTAATTACTGGTAGCATATTAATGATTGCAGCTTTATTATACTTTTTAAGCTAAAAACTACTTGTTTAATTACCTGATTATTAAACAAAATAAATTCAAGTATTATTTTATAAAAACTTGCTGTAATTTGCAGCAATGCAACGAGTAAAACTTAATCTACCTACTACATTTTATTTTTCTACTACTTTACAAGTAAGAATTACTGATATTAATTATGGTGGCCATGTAGGCAACGATAGTTTTTTATCTTTAATACACGAAGCAAGATTGCAATATTTAAATCATTATGGTTATAGCGAATTAAATTTTGAAAATACAGGACTAATTATGGCTGATGTTGCATTAGAGTTTAAGTATGAATTAAATTATGGCAACAAAGTAAAAATAAATGTTATAGCCACCGATTTTGATAAATTTGGTTTTGATATTTATTATAAGTTAGAACTATTGAAAGATGATAAAATGGTAGTTGCAGGAATTGCTAAAACAGGTATGTTATGTTTTGATTATCATCTTAAAAAAATTGCTTCAATACCACAAGCAGCTATACAAAAATTAAGTAATCATTAAAAAATAATTAAGCTACAAGTAAAAAATAAATACACAAAATAATTATGCAACAAAGAACAGAAATAGCTACATTAGGAGAGTTTGGGTTAATAGAACATCTTACCAAAAATTTTGAAACACAAAATGCATCTACCATTTTAAGTGTAGGCGATGATGCAGCTGTAATAGACCATTTTGGAAAGCAAACAGTAGTAACAACAGATTTATTAATAGAAGGAATACATTTTGATTTAATGTACACACCATTAAAACATTTAGGCTATAAAAGTGTTATTGTAAACTTAAGCGATGTATATGCAATGAATGCAACCCCTACACAAATTACTTTAAGTATAGCTTTTAGTAATAGATTTAGTGTAGAGGCACTTACAGAATTTTATGAAGGTGTTTATGCAGCATGTGAAAAATATCAGGTAGATTTAGTTGGTGGCGATACATCATCATCTCAAAAAGGATTAATCATTTCTGTTACTGCTTTAGGCGAAGTAGCACCAGATAAATTTGTACAAAGAAGTACAGCACAAAAAGGCGATTTAATTTGTGTAAGTGGCGATGTTGGTGCTGCATTTTTAGGCTTAACTCTTATGCAAAGAGAAAAAAATATTTATCTTGAAAATCCTAAAATACAACCAGATTTAGAAGGAGAAGATTATATTGTTGGCAAATTATTAAAGCCAGAAGCAAGAAAAGATATCATTGAATTTTTAACAACAAATAATATTACACCAACTGCTATGATGGATGTTAGTGATGGTGTAAGCAGCGAAGTATTACATCTTTGCAAACAAAGTAATTTAGGCTGTATAATTTATGAAGACAAATTACCTATACACGATAAAACAAGAGCTGCAGCTTTTAAATTTGGATTAGATCCTACTGTTTGTGCATTAAATGGTGGAGAAGATTATGAACTAATATTTACCTTAAAACAAGCTGATTATGATAAAATAACTTTAAATGAAGAGATAGCTGTAATTGGCTATATGACAGAGGTAAATGAAGGTTGTAAATTACACACTAAAGGAGGAAATATATTTGATTTAACTGCACAAGGTTGGAATGCTTTTAAAGCGTAGCACTATCATACAGCAATGAAATATTATAAACAGCAAAATTTATTTAAGCATATACAATATATTTTTTTACTGCTGCTATTTCCGTTTTTTTCATGTATATCTGCCAAACAAAAAAATTATACATTTAATAAAAAACAACCTGCACAAAACTTACAAGCAGATATAAAATTATTAAAGAAAATTTTAGTTGCCAATCATCCATCACTTTATTGGTACACATCAAAAGATAGTATAGATACATATTTTAATAATGCAATAAACAGTATTACAGACTCACTAACAGAATTACAATTTAAAAATAAAGTTGCTGCAATAGTTAGTAAAATACGCTGTGGACATACCAATGTAAGATTTTCTAAAAATTTTTCTCAACAAGCAAAAGATTTTCTTTATCCAGTTTTTCCTTTGCATTTAAAAGTTTGGAACGATAGTTTAGTAGTACTTGCCAATGCACATAAAAATGATAGCGTTATTGTAAAAGGTACAATCATCACATCTATCAATAACAGAAAGCCACAACAATTGTTAGATAGTTTTTATCAGTTTATTAGTACAGATGGTTATAGCAATAATTATAAAAATCAATCTATCAGTAATAATTTTCCATCATGGTATAAATCAATTTTTGGGTTAGATAGTGTTTATACAATAACTTATATAGATAGTGTAGGCAATGAAGCCACTACCCTATTAAAAAATTTCTCTCCAATAAAAATAGAACCTACAAAACAAGATTCTGTAGCAACAGAAATCATCAAACAAACCATTTCAAGAAAACAAATTCGTCAAGCAAAATTATTACAGAAAAGAAGTATGCAAATAGATACTTCAATCAATACTGCATATATAAGATTAAACACTTTTAGCGATGGAAAACTTAGAATATTTTTTAGAAAATCTTTAAAAGAAATTCATCAAAAAAATATTAAAAATGTAGTGATAGATTTAAGACAAAATGGTGGAGGCAATGTAGCTACAACAACCAATATTTTAAAATACTTTGCAGACAAACCCTTTAAACATGGCGACTCTATTTTTGCCAACAGCAGTAATATTAAATATAAAAAATACATTAAAAATTGGTGGCTATATTGGGTGCCAATGCATTTATTTTCCAGAAAAGAAAAAGATGGTAAAATACATTATAAAAGATACGAAACACATTACTATAAACCCAGAAGAAAAAATTATTTTAAAGGACAAGTTTATTTAGTACAAGGAGGGCAAACATTTTCTGCAGCAACCATGTTTATTAGCACATTAAAAAATCAAGCAAATGTTACAGTTGTAGGAGAAGAAACAGGTGGAGGATATTATGGCAATTCAGCTATGCATATATTAACAATTATATTGCCCAATTCTAAATTAAGAATAAGCCTACCAATATACAGATTAGTGATAAATAAAAACAGACCAAAAGGAAGAGGAATAATGCCAGACATTGAAATTCCACCTTTTTCAATTGCAATAAAAAATGGTGTAGATATAAAATTACAAACCATTATAAAAATGATAAAAGCCAATCAATAAAAAGTAGAAAAAAAATGATGTGTAAAAATAAAATATATCATGAAAAAGATTATCTTGTCGCAAAAATTGCAGTTATATTTTTATGTAACTGAGAAGGCGAAGCAGTGTAAAAAACCATAAAATTTAACTATATTATTTACATAAATAATTAATGAAAAAATAAAAATTCTGAGGTTTATAATAAAGAAAAAAGCTAAATAAATTTAAAAGAAAAAACACTACGCATTTTAAATAGCTTAAAAACTAATAATTAGCAAATACTTTATAAGAATTATTTAAAATACGAAAGAAAAAACAACAAAATTCACAACAAAAAACAATTCAATTGACTAATATTCAGCACATATTAAATTTTACATCAATCCCAACAAATTTAATCAAGCCGAATAAGAAAGTTTCGTATATTTGAGAGTTGTAGGCAAGGCTAACAGACAGTACTCTAAAAACAAACAATATGATTTTTGAACGTGGACATTTCAACTCAAATAAAATTGAAAAAGGATT
>CAUJDL010000031.1 GCA_963169635.1 Bacteroidota bacterium | reverse complement strand
TTATTAATATTTTTCTTCTAAATTTTATCACATCTTTTTCATTTTGATTATAACCAATAGTTTCTACATAAACAACACCACGATCATTCTTAGACTTTGATTCTGTTTTGTCTAATATTTTTGTTTTGCTGTAAATTGTATCATTAATAAATGTTGGGTGTAAATGTTCAATATTTTCATAAGATAAATTTGCTATGGCTTTACCACTAATATCCATAACAGTTAAATGTACTGCTAAACAAAATACTAAAGTACCAGGTACTAAAATTTGACTATGTTGATTTTCTTTACAATAGTCTATATTTATATGTACTGGATGATGATTCATTGTAAGTAATGAAAAAAGATTATTATCTGATTCAAATATAGTTTTTGATTGACAATGGTGTATAATTTCACCTATAACAAAATCTTCAAAATAGTTACCCATTTTATTTATTTCCATAATTATAATTTTAAAATTTAAAAATTATTTTCTTCTAATTTTCCCATAATAAATTTTATTCTTTTAATATGTGGTTTTTCATAAACTTTATTATCAATTACATATACCTCTATCTCATTTTCTGGAATATCTTTAATTTTATTATAAATATTTATTAAATCATTTAATTCAGTTTCGGATAAATATTTAATCTTTTTAAATTCTTTCAATTGTATTGGATGAATAAGAAATTTTCCATTAGCACCTAAATCAAAAGCTAATTTACACTCATTTTCAAACAGTTCAAAATTATTAAAGTCAACATTCACACCATCAATAAAGTCAATATTAAATGCTTTTGCATTTAATATCAATTGCCTTTTATATTGAATAAGATTTTCACTATTATGCTTTATTCCCATAATTGAGCAGAAATCATGACTACCAATACTTATAGCATGAATATTTTTTTTAAAAGTTTTTAAAATCTCAGTACAATTCAAAATTGAAATGGGGTTTTCAAATAAAAGAATTATACTTAACTCTATATCTTTAACTAAATTTTTAATCCAATAAATCTCCTCAACACTTTCAATTTTAGGTAATACAATTCTTCCATTAAAATGTTTAATAAGCTTTATGAGTTGATTATCTGTATAATTTGATTTTATTAATTGAAATCTTATAAAAAAGTTATTCTGTATTAAAGTAGAATTTACTAAATCAAATGCCATTTGCTTATTAGTTAAAGAAACTGAATCTTCTAAATCAATAACAATATAATCTGCATTTAGATCATTAATTTTATCTAAATATTTTTTTTTGTCGCCAGGTATAAAAAAATAAGAATCTAACATAAATAAATTAAAAATTAAAATTAGTAATCAAATTAATTATTCTATTCATATCTTTATCATTATATCTTTGGTCTATTGGCAATGCTAATATTTCCTCTGTTAATTTATAAGCATTGTTTTTATCAGAACACCAATTTAAAACATTGGGCCAATACATAGCACTAAAAACTTTATTTTCAATAAGATATTTTTTTAATTGAAAAGCATATTTTGTCCTAAAAGGATATACCATTGGAATATCACCCTCATTAAGTGAAATTTCAAGATTATTCCGCTCTTTTAACCTTTGATGTAAATAATGAAAATTTTCTAATCTTTTCTTTTTAATTTCTTCAAAATTAATTGATAGCAATAGCCTTTGAGTTAGTTTTGACATTTGCATAATGGGCAAATTTTTCAGACTATTATCATTAGTTTGAAAATCTGCATAAGCCTCTTCAGGTGATAAATCAATTCTTTTTATTAGATGAGAAAAACGTTCAAAACTTTGATCGGTTTCAAATATATCTTGTAATTTATCAGTAATTGCAACAAACGAACCATCGGCAACTCCAACAAATTTTCGAGGAGAATAAAATGTATCTGTATTTTCAATAGGAATGGAGAACAAAGCCTGTGCATTGTCAATTATGGTATTTTTCACATATTGACTAATCCTCTTTATATATTCATTTTTAATTCCGAAATAATTGGTTATCAAGAAGCCTTCATTTTCTTTAATTATTGAAAAGTCAAAAATAGCTTCCAAACTATCATCTACATCGTAAAATTCATAATCAATGTTTAATTTTTGAAGTGGTTCTAATAATACATTACAAGTAAAATAAGGGATATAAATTTTTTTATATTTTCTAACTCTAAGAATGTATTCAAACGCATTTCTTCCTGTATTTAATGGGATTAAATCAGGGTATAATCCAATATGACTTGAATTAATTTCTAACTCAAAAAAACCACCAATAGCATTCATTTTATACCAATTCAAATTGATTTAACATTATATTAATTTCTTTAGGGCTATTAAACATAAGAACATCCAGGATAGAAAGCCAAGGTATAAACTCATTACCGTATTGTGGATATTTAATATCTTTAGATTTTATAAAGTTTAAATTTATTCCTTTATTTTTAAACTCTTCTTTCGTGTAAAGTTCTGTACCGCCAATGGTATTTATATATTCACTCGCACCTAATTTTTTACAAATTGCTTGTAAACGTTCAGCACGTTCCATCCCTTTTGTTTCAGAAAAATCCAGAGATGAGGAATAGAATTTTGTTTCCAATTTTAAATACTGACAAATGACTTTACAAGTATTAACAGCTAAATCGGATATGGTATTGTTGGTGTCTTTCCATATCTGGGAAATTAGTTGAAAAATTGGCTCAAAATATGGTGCTTTTTTATATGCCAACTCAATTGTTTTTAATGCTTTTAGAAATTCTTTGTTTTTGATGATATTAATTTCATTAATTAATTTAAATGAACTTGCCTTTTCGAGAGGAATAGTAATATAGTTGGCATGCTTATTAACTAATATTCTATTGCGATTAATCCATCCATTTTTAATATAATTCACATCATCATAGAAAACAAAAGCATCCACAGCATTTATCAATTGAAAATACCCAATATACGGTAAAAAATAAGGTTGCATGATGGCTACTTTCATTGTTAATTATTTTGTACTCTTAACATCAATCTACAAATCAAATCCACTTCTTCAAAACTTAAATCGTAATACATAGGTAAACATAAAACTCTTTTAGCAATATCTTCTGTAATAGGCATTTCAATTGGCTGTAAATAAGGTAAAGCTTTTGCTAAGCTTGGATAAAAATAACGACGTGTACCAATATTATTTTTATTTAAATGCTCTACTACTTTTAATAATAATGCTTCAGTTTCAAAAATTAATACATAGTAAGCTCCATTATTGGCTGATTGATGATGCCAAAGTGGTCTTACAGCTTTTAAGGTTTTTAAATTATCATCGTATCTTTTAGTAAGCTCTCTACGTTTTTCAATTATCTGGTTTATATATTTTAAATTGGTCAAACCCATTGCTGCATGCAACTCAGAATTTTTACCATTAATACCTAACTCTGCAAAACTATCATACCCTGCAATACCAAAGTTTCTTATGTATTGAAGTTTGTGGTGCAATTCGGTATTTTGTGTTGTAATAAAACCACCTTCTACCGAATGATAAAGTTTGGTAGCATGTAAAGAGCAAGTGGTAATATCGCCATACTCAAAAATAGATTTTCCATTAATAGTAACTGCAAAAGCATGAGCCCCATCGTATATAACTTTTAAGTGATGCTTTTTGGCAATTTCTTCAATCAAAACTACATCGCAAGGATTACCATAAACATGGGTGGCTAAAATAGCAGAAGTGTTTTTAGTAATTGCTGCTTCAATCTTAGTGGCATCTATATTTAAAGTATGCTTATCAATATCTACAAATACAGGTGTGCAACCCTCCCAAACAATAGTAGATGTAGTAGCAATAAATGAAAAAGGTGTAGTAATAATTTCGCCTTTTAAGTCTAAAGCTTTTATTGCCATTTGCAATGCTACTGTGCCATTTGTTACAAATAGTAAATTATGAATGTTTAAATAATTCTTTAAACTATCTTCTAACTCATTGGCTAATGGGCCCATATTGGTCAGCCATTTTTTAGTCCAAATACTATTTAAATAGTTTTGATATTCATCTAAAGGAGGTAAAAATGGTTGGGTAACGAGTATCATTTAAAAAAATTTTATTGTTGAGTAACAATAAGATTATCTTGTAAAAATTGTACAATGGTTAAAGGTGCATTGTTATCATTATCATTGACAATTAAAGTTGGTAAATTAAACTGCTTAGCTAACTGTATAAGGCTATCGTAATTTACAATTGCATTTTCAGTAATTTTTAAAAGTTCATCATCTGTTTTACCATGATGATGAGAAACTGTATGCCCACCTTGTTTTTGTCTTTTTCTTATACGTTCTACAACAGTATAAGGTTGGGTTGGCCTTAAATAAATTAGTACTCTGTTATGTAAAATTTTATTTAAATCGTTGATGGAAAGCTCTTGTAACTCTCTTGAAAAATTATGACAAATACCTTCTTCTAAAATTACTCCTTGTTGTGTAGGTTTAAATTGTAATGTTATATCTTTTAAAATAACACTTGTAAAGTAATTAATGAGTTCTGCAACTGTATAAGTATTGTATGCTGTTTTAAATAAAAACTGTAATTTATTTTGTAATAATAAACTATGTTGTGGTGTATTTAAACTATAAACATTATTATTAATTACCTCATTGCTATGATGTAGAAAATTAGCAATAGCATGAACTTTATTATACAAAGTTGTTTTACCAATACCAGCAGGACCAATAAACTCTACTAAAAAATTGTTATTAAATCTAAATTGATATTCTTTATGTTGGTTATTTTTAAAAAGGCGTTTTACAATTCTATCCAACATATTCATTAATTATTTTAATAAACTTTTTATTTTTCTAATGACTCTATTTGTAAAACTAATTTTAGTTGCTGTTTTGTTAGCTGTTGGAAAACTAACATTAGGATTTACTACTTGTTCTATATTAATCATAGAAGGTTGTTCAGTATCCCAATAATATAAATCTCCCCAACCAGAAGGAATATACAAATTAGGATGAATACCATTTAAGTAATGTACAAAGTCTGAATAAGTAATACCTTTAGAATTAGGTGTTACTTCATTATCATAAGTATCGGGTGTAATAATAATAACTTTTTTAGCAATACGCATTGCTTCTTGTACACATTCTTTTTGTGATGGAGTAAGGTGCTGATAAACTCTTAAAGCTATAAATAAATCATATTTTTTACTTTCTATTGGCCAAGGTGTTTTTCTAGCATCGTGTAAATAGTTTGGCTTTTTGCCAGGGAAATCCCATCTTTCTGCATAATCAATTGTATGACTATTGATAACACATTGAACCCCCATTGTACCCATTTCTAACACCTTAGAAGCATCATTAATGTTTAATGATTTAATTAGTTCTACAACTCTATAATGATAAATCCATCTTTGTTGTATTGAATCTAAAGTCCAATGTCCACCTTCTAATTGTTTTACTTTTTCAAAGAACTCATTAAAGGTTAATAACTTTAATTCACTCATCATAAGATTTTATTTTTTTAATTAAAATTTGTTTCAGTATCTAAAAGATAAGCAGTCCAAGTTTGTTCTGCTTCTGCAACTTGAATATTAAGTGCATTATTAATTTTTAATAATGGACCTTTTCTATTTTGATCACCCAGATTTAAAGTAATAGAATAAACACCTTTAGATAAGGTTAATTTACGTACTAATAATTTAATGGTTAAAATATCATTTTGTAAATACTGTTTATTATCTGTTGCTATATTAAAAATAGCTTTACTTTCTGCAATACCTCTTTGTTCTTGATTATAAATAGCAATACTACAGATAGGTGTTAATATTGGTTGTAGAACTTTTAGATTAAAAATTAGTTCTACATCCTCATTCCAATCAATAATAAAATTACCACCTTCTATATGTTTGTTTTTTACACTTGCATCAATAAACTTTAAAGTATTATTTGTATAAACCTCATAAGCATTATCGCCACTAGAAAAATGTTGATAATATCTATCAATTCCTTTACCAACATCTATACCATTAAACTGAATTTCTCCTTTATTCATTAAAATAATTTGAGTACAAATTCTAGACACCATTGGCATAGTATGAGAAACAAAAATTACAGCGGTATTGGGTAAAATTTCGTCAATGCGTTTAAAACATTTTAATACAAAGCCCATATCGCCAACAGCTAAAACTTCATCAATTAATAATACATCAGGTTCCATTTGTGCAGCAACAGCAAAGCCTAAACGAACTTTCATTCCACTACTATAGTTTTGTACAGGCATATCTAAGAACTCTTCAATTTCTGAAAACTCTACAATACTCTCAAATTTTTTATCTACCTCTTCTTTTGTAAAGCCTAATACAGAAGCATTGTTATAAATATTTTCTCTGCCAGTAAGAATTGGGCTAAAGCCAGCACCTAATTCTATTAAAGCACCAATTTTACCTTTCATAGTTATGGTGCCTTCATCTGGTGCAATTAAGCCATTCAGCATTTTTAATAAAGTACTTTTACCAGCACCATTATGCCCTATTAAACCTAAACATTCTCCTCGTCTAACTTCAAAACTTACATTTTTTACCGCCCAAAATTCTGATTTTCTTAAATGCTGTTTTTTTTCAGCATTATTCATTTTATTAAAAACATCTTTTAAGCCATAGTATAAACTACGTTTAAAATCTTTGGCAAATTTCTTAGATATATTTTCAGCCTTTATTAAAACTTCATTCATAAAAAATAATTAAGCACTCATTCTTTCTGTAATAATTGGCATTGCTACTCTATAAACAATCATAGCAATA
>CAUJDL010000030.1 GCA_963169635.1 Bacteroidota bacterium | reverse complement strand
ACTTCCCAGGTGGATTACTTAATGCTTTCGCTCAGACACACACAGTGTATCGCGTATGTCGAGTAATCATCGTTTAGGGCGTGGACTACCAGGGTATCTAATCCTGTTTGATCCCCACGCTTTCGTGCCTCAGTGTCAATATATGTGTAGCCTGCTGCCTTCGCAATAGGTGTTCCATGTCATATCTAAGCATTTCACCGCTACATGACATATTCCGCAAACCTCCACAATATTCAAGATAGATAGTATCAAAGGCAGTTTCGGAGTTAAGCTCCGAGATTTCACCCCTGACTTACCTATCCACCTACGCACCCTTTAAACCCAGTGAATCCGGATAACGCTTGCACCCTCCGTATTACCGCGGCTGCTGGCACGGAGTTAGCCGGTGCTTATTCATATGGTACTGTCAAGTGAGTAAGAATACCCTTTTTTCGCCCCATATAAAAGAAGTTTACAATCCAGAGGACCTTAATCCTTCACGCGGCATGGCTGGATCAGACTTTCGTCCATTGTCCAATATTCCTTACTGCTGCCTCCCGTAGGAGTCGGGCCCGTGTCTCAGTGCCCGTGTGGCTGATCATGCTCTCACATCAGCTACTGATCGTAGGCTTGGTGGGCTACTACTCCGCCAACTACCTAATCAGCCGCACACCCGTCATCAAGTGCCGAAGCTTTAATATTATAATGATGCCATTTTAATATATTATGGGGTATTAATCCAAATTTCTCTGGGCTATTCCCCGCTTGAAGGGAGGTTGTGTACGTGTTCCACACCCGTTTGCCGGTCGCCATCAAGTATTGCTACTCATGCTGCCCCACGACTTGCATGTATTAAGCCTGCCGCTAGCGTTCATCCTGAGCCAGGATCAAACTCTCCATTGTAAATGAGTTGATCTGACTATTAACTTCAAATAAAAATTAACGTCGGATTTAATTTAATTTATGCTTATAAACCTTACTCTAAATTTAACATTCAGAGTGCTGTTACTTTCAAACTTTCAAAGAACTTTTGACTTGCTTTTTTGTCATCCCATTTTAATTGGGGTTGCAAAAGTACGAGTCTTAATTTTATCTACCAAATTTTTCTTGAAAAAATTAAGAAAAATTTTGAAATATTTTTTGAGAAGAACTATCCGTTTTTTGAACGGGGTGCAAAGATAAGGGTGTTTTTTTATCTACCAAATATTATTTAAGAAAAATAAAAATATTTTTAACCCTATTTTCAATCTTTACTTTAAGAACTCTTGCTTTTAATAGTTATTTTTTCAAAAGCGGGGTGCAAAGATAAGAGTGTTTTTTTATCTACCAAATAATTTTAAAAATAGTTTTGAAATTTATTACAAAAAAATAAAAAGTATAGTTTGGAGAATTTTATAAAATAAAATTAAACCTAAATAATATTTTACTGGAACCTTTACTATAATTGAACTTAATTGATTTGAGTTTGAAAATAATTCATGGAAATTCTTTTTAATTTTTAATTAATAATTTTAAAAAAAAATAGATAAAAAGATTATTTATTATCTTTCGTATTAAATTAAATAGTTTATTTGTTTAACATTACTAATAAAAATAATTATGAGGATATTAATAGCAGAAGATGAACCAATGATGGCTACTGCACTTGAAAAAAAATTAATTAGTGATGGCCATCAAGTAGTATATGCACAAGATGGAAGAACAGCATTAGAATTATTAAAGAAAGATTTGCCTGATTTAATTATAACTGATATTATGATGCCATATACATCTGGACTTGAATTGATTGGTGTTATTAGATCTGATATAAAACTAAAGATACCTATCATTGTACTTTCTGGAATGGGTGAAGAAGAAACAGTTTTACAAGCTTTTGAATTAGGTGCTGATGATTTTATTATTAAACCATTTAACCCTACTGAACTTTCTATTAGAGTTAAGCGTTTTAGTATAAAAAAAACAAATAAATAGTAGGAATTGTTTTTCATCAATTCATGCATACTTTTTAATTAAATTATTCAACTCAAAACTTAAGCAATAAAAAATTAATACTATTCGTTAGAAAGCATATTTTTATTTAAACCCATAAATTTCTTGAAAATGAAAAAAAAACATTTATTATTTTTTGTAAGTTTAGTTTTATTTTTTTCTATAACTAGTTGTAAGAAAATGATAGATGATATTAAAGAACAAACCATTACAAATGCTATAACAGATGGTATATGGTATGTATCTAAATTTGTAGAAGGAGGTACAAATTCAACTTCATCTTTTACTGGTTGGGAAGCTAAATACTTAAGTGATGGAACATTTACTTGCAGTAAAGCTGGTGAAACAACTGCAACAGGTACTTGGGTTGGAAACGCTTCTGACTGGACATTTACCATAACATTTACTAATACACCTACATCTCCAGTTGAAAAATTAGGTGGCAAATGGACTGTAACAAGAGCTGTATCTACAGATAAAGGTAGTTATGCTAAAACTGAAGGTGGTGTAACTTATGAGTTAGAAATGACTAAAAAACCTTAGTATTTTTTATTGATATTTCTTTAAAAGTTATTTTAATTTTTTATTTAGGTTTTATTAAAACTTTGCATTTTAAATATGCAGACTTATATTTGCAGCCCTTTATTAAATATAAGGCCCCGTAGCTCAACTGAATAGAGCATTTGACTACGGATCAAAAGGTTTCAGGTTTGAATCCTGACGGGGTCACAAAAAAATTAAGCAGCTAAATTAGCTGCTTTTTTATTTATTTAATTGTAGAAGTTGAGTGTTTTTTGGAGTGTTTATCATCCAAAAAATTAATAGACTAAGTATCTTTAAAATTGACTTTTATCTGTATGTATAAAGTAAAAAAAGGCTATCAAATTTGATAGCCTTTTTAATGAACTTATTTTTTAATTTAATAGTGTAATACTTTAAATTCTGTTCTTCTATTTTTCTTACGACCTTCTGGATTGTCTTTACCATCAATAGTATTAGGTGCAATTGGCTTAGTTTCGCCATAGCCTACAGCCTCCAATCTACTTGCATCTATACCTTTACTTACTAAATATTTTTTAACTGATTCTGCTCTAGCTTTTGATAGAGCCATATTATATTCATCTGAGCCTTGACTATCAGTATGTCCACCAATTTCTATTGCCATTGTAGGATATTTATTCATTAATGCAACTATTTGCTCGTCAATTGCTGCATGGGATTCAGGTAAAATATCTGATTTGTTGAAAGCAAAATAAATATTATCCATTACGATAACTGTATCTACTTTAGGCGGTTCTGGTGTTGGAATTTTTTGTAAGCATAATACATTTAATGTTTGATTAATAATCATATCATCTGTAATAGAAGCAGTTTGTACACTATTAGGATTATAACCTTCTGCTGTTGCTGAACTGGTGAAATTATCAAAATCTTCTATTGTAAAGCTATAAGCTCCATCTGAAGCTGTTGTAGTATTTAATACTATATTATTTGCACTTCCTTTTACTTCTACTTTAGCACCATTTAATGGTTGATTTGTTTCGCAATCTACAACAATACCTGCTATTTGTTTTAAAGGACGTTCTTTAGTTAAAACAAACATATCTAAACAACATTCACTTTCTCTATCTGAGCTAAACATTACGTCGCCTAAAATATTTTTAGCATTACCATTTGTAGAGAAATAAATATCGTCTTTAATAGAGTTTAAAGGATAGCCTAGATTTTCTGGTGTTGAAAAGCTACCAATATTTCCTTTGCTTGCATAAAAATCATAACCACCCATTCCAACATAACCATTGCTTGAAAATACTAATTGATTTGAAGCAGTATGATAATAAGGTGCTTGTTCATCATTTACTGTATTGATATTAGAGCCTAAGTTAGTAGAAGTTCCTGCAATTACATTTCCTTCTTTATCTAATTGTGCATACCATAAATCGTAACCTCCTACTCCATCTTTTCTATCACTAGTATAAATTAAATGTTGACCATCTGACATTACGCAAGGTTGTTGTGTATTTGTACCTGAAATATTAATAGTACTATCTAAAGGAGTTGGTTCGCTCCAAGCATTATTTGTTTTTTTGCTGCTATATAATGAAGCAGATTTTTTTGCTCCTGTTATAGACCAACGAGTAAGATACATGATATTGCCATTAGGTGTAACAGCAACTACACCTTGATGAATATTTTCAGGTTGTGAAATATTTGTCTTTTTAATTTCATTTAAAACACCATCTGAATATGTAGCTGTATAAATTCTATTTGTATGTACATTATTTTTTGTAGCACCACTATCTGCTCTTGTAGATGTAAATAAATAAGTATTATCATTTACTTTCACTGGTGCGTAAGTAGCACCTTTAGTATTGATACCACTTGATTTACTTACTTTATAAAGGCTTAAATCTTTCTTTGATAATTGAGATTTAATAAACTTTAAATTCTTAATTTCTTTGTTAGCATCAGTAATATATTCACTACCACCTTGACCTTGAGAGATGAAAGTTGTTAATGCACTTTCTGCAGCATCGTAATTTGCTAAGGCTCTTAAAGTTTTTCCAAGCCAATAATTAGCTAAAGGAAATTGAGTACTATCAAATTTTGCTGCTTGTGCATAATAAGGTTCTGCTTTTACATGATAGTTTAAGTGTCTATAACATTCAGCAAGCTTATAAACTGCTTGTTGATAATTGCTTACAGCAACTTTTTGTTTTTTATTTATAGCATTGACTGTATAAGGGTCAAATGCATCTGACTTAATTTTTTTATTTGCACTATTTATATACTTTTCATAATATTCTGCAGCAGAATTATAATCTGCTTTATTATAATAAGCATCTGCTGCTTTAATATAATCATACACAATTTGTGCTGATGCATTAAGTGTAATGGTAGCAATAGTTAATAATAATAATATCTTTTTCATGAATTAGAATTTCCTCTGTTTAAAAATCAGGTATTTAATACTTTTATAATCTTGGACAAATAAACTCAACTTCAGGAGTTTTAGTTTTCTTTTTGCCAACATAAGACAATGAAATTTCAAAACTGTTAGCCCCTTTTTGAATTTTGCTTAAATCTGATGAGTTAACATCGTAGCTTAACCCTAATGTAAAGTTTTTATAATAAACACCAATATAAGGTGAAATTGCATCTTTAAATCTATAGTTTAACCCAAATAAAAATTCAGTTTCTAAAGGAGCTTTAATTTGTCCATAAGCACCAAGCATAAATTCTGTAGATGTACGTTGACGTAAGTATAAAATATTAGGTGTTACAGAAAAATTTTCATTTACAGCAATTCTTAACCCTCCATGTAGCGTATAACGAATAGGTATTTTTTCTGAACTATTAGCACTAAACTTATCTTCTGGCATTGTTAAATGATTTGCAGAAAAACCAGCAAAGAGGTTCATTTTTTTACCTGGTTCTGCATCATAATATAATACACCAGCACCTGCATCAAAAGCTGCTGCTGCATTTCGTGCAAAAACATCTGGTGGAAGATTTGGATCGTAACCAATTAGTGGATTATATTGGCTACCCCACTGCATTTTACTTGGATTAAATTTTCTTTGAATAATACCTGCTTGCAATCCAAATATTAATCTTTGGTAACCCATTGTCCCAAACTTAACACCTTTATAAGCAATATTGCCATAAGCTGTAAGGTAAGTATAACCTCCATCTCCTGCAGTTTGTTGCATTACACTACCACCAAAGTTTAAGGTATTGTTTCCATTAAAATCTACAGAAACACCTGGTGTAGAAAAAGGCATTGTAATTTTTCCCCACTGACTTCTGTAAATTCCAGTAACTCTGTAATCTCCATCAAATACACCTGTTAAAGCAGGGTTTAGCCAAGATGGATACATATAGTACTGAGAAAAGTGAGGGTCTATTTGAGCATTCAGTTTTGATGCAGAAAATAAACAGCCTATGCTTACTGCAAGTATCATTAGTTTAGAAATAGCTCTCATTATAGTTAGCTTTTATTGGTTTATATTTTATTGTTTATCTTATAACTGTTATTGAACCTGATTTTGTAGGAAATGCCCCTTTAAAATCAATGATATAATAATATACACCTACAGGTATTGGTTTGCCATTTACTCTACCATCCCAAGGTTTTGTATATCCATTATTTGCATTATAAATTAATTGTCCATATCTATTAAATATAGAAACAGAAACATTTACATAGTTACTTAAATTTTCAATTATCCATGTATCATTAATACCATCTCCATTTGGTGAAAATGCATTTGGTATAATAATAGGTTTTAATCCTTTTACAATTAAAGTATCTGTAGCAGAACAATTTCCTTGACCTGTTGCTTTTAATACATAATTAATATCTTGAACTACTTTTAAAGTAGGATGTAAAATATTAGGGTTTGATAATCCAGTAGAAGGTAACCAATTAAATGTAATAGCACTTGATGAGTCATTAACAATTGGATTAAATTGAACTGTTGTGCCCACAGGTACAATAATTGCTGGACCAGCATCTATAATAGGTTGTACATAAACTTTTACAGTTTTTGTCATAGTATCAGAAGGACAACCTTGTTGATTTTTTACTGTAAGTTTTACTTGATAATTTCCTGCTTTTTTATATAAATTAGATAAGCTAGTATTATTAGTTGTTATCCATGTAGTTGTATCGCCAAAGTTCCAGTAACGATTGGTAATTGTACTATTTGGTGCAGTACTTAAATCTGTAAATGCATTTGGTGTACCTTGACAAAGTTCTGATGGAGTAACTGTGAAGTTAGCAACTGGTTTATCATAAAATGCATTAAAGCTTTTGGTTAATTGTTTACTACAACCAGCATTAGTAGTTGCAGTTAGTTTAACATCATAATTACCAGAAGCAGCATAAATATGAGAAGGATTAGTTGCAGATGATGTTGCACTTCCATCACCAAAGTTCCAAGAATATGTAACTGAACCAGATGCAATAGTTGTAGAATTTGTAAACAATGCAGGATTATTTGGCATACAAACAAAAGTTGGTGTACTAAAGCCAACTACAGGGTTAGGATTAATAACCACATTTGTAGATGCAGAAGATTCGCAATTGTTTAAGGTAACTTTTACAGTATATGAACCACTCATTGCAGTAGTACTATTTGTTATACTTGGGTTTTGAGTATTACTTGTAAAACCACCTGGACCAGTCCAAGTATATGTAACTCCAGCAGTTGCTGAATTAGCTGTTAAATTAATTGTTACATCTGCACATAATGGGCCATTATTAGCAACAACAGGTGTTGCAGGAGGTGCAGGATCTACAATTGTAAATGGTCCTACAACATTAGAAATACAGGCTCCTATTCTAACAGAAATATTACTATAAGTAGCTGCCGTTAGAGAAGATAAAGTAATTGTACCAGCAGCATTACTAGTTAATGTAACAGAATCTGTAGTACTTCCTTTTGTATATTTTACAAAAAATGATTTATTAGGTTCTAAACCATTTAAGATAATACTACCTGTAGCAGAGTTACAAGAAGTAGTATTAGTAGAACTGCTACTTGTAATATTTGGCGTTAAATTAACTACTATATTTTTTGTTGTTGCTGTAGAAATACAATCATTCTTAGTAGCTGTAACTGAATAAGTGCCAGAAGCTGCAGTTGTAGCATTAGTAATTGATGGATTTTGTTGATTACTTGTAAATCCATTTGGACCAGTCCAATTATAAGTTACACCACTTGTAGATGATGTAGCACTAAGATTTAAAGTACTACCAGAACATAAAGCAGAATCTGCAGTAATAACAGGTGCATTAGGAGCAGAAGGATAAGTTATTTGTACAGAAGCCACTATATTAGAAATACACGAACCAATAGTAGTAGAAATTGTAGTATAAGTACCAACAGGTAAATTGATAATTTTTACAATACCACTTGCATCTGCAGCGATTGTTGTGTTTATAACAACACTATTAATATCAGTATATTTTACATTATAAGAAGCATTTGGTGAAAGGCCGAATAAATGAATTTCGCCAGTACTTACTCCAATACAAGATGTAGGAGAAATTCCTTTTGCACTATCAATTACTGGAGTTTCTGCCACTACAACAGAAATTTCTACAGTATCTGCTAAGCAAGGAAAACTTGCTCCTGTACCTGTAATATTATGTTTTACTTTATAAGTACCTGCAGTAGTATAAGTATGTGTTACTGCTGCATTGGTAGTATTAGAAATTGTAGTACCATCTGCAAAATCCCAATGCCAACCATTAGTACCAGCAACACTTGATGTTGGAGAAGCTGAAATAGATTGTCCTAAACATAAGTTTACAGGAGTAACAGTATATGCTGAATGAGGTCTTGTACCTGGTGCAACATTTACAGTTGGTAAAATATATGTTGCTAACCCACCAAACTGTGTAGTTATTGTTAGTTTAACAGTATATATTCCTGGAGTAGAAAAAGTAAAAGTAGGATTTTGTTGATTAGATGTATCTGCTGGATTAGTTGTAAACTCCCAATGCCATTTAATAATGTTAAAGCCTTGAGGTGTAACAGCAGGAGAAGTAAAATTTACAGGACTTACTGGGTCGCAGGTAGTTGGTTGATTATATGTAAAAGTTACAGTAGGTAATGCTTTAATTAAAATTTCTAAAAATACATCTTGCACATTACCATAGTTACAGCCAAAAGGATCTATAATAGTAGGTAGTGTTACTTTTAAAGGTATTTTATAAGTTGCTGCTACACTAAATTGATACACATCTGGAAGTCTGTATAAATATGTCCATTCACCATTTACAAAATTAGAATCAATAGGTACAGGGTTTGATTGTGTAATATCTGCTAAAGGTGGTGGAGTTACAGATAAATTACCTGCTGGTGTTGTTTGTGTTAATTTCCAAACTATTTCTGTTGGTTTGTAAGGCAAATTAGCACCAATATACATTGGGTTATTGGTAAAGCCATAAGGGTGTGTTGTAGTTACAGCAGAAGTATCAGGAATATTAAAACCACCGTTTACAATTTTATAAGGGTCTAAATTTGTACCAGCATTATAACCATAACTTTCTACACTTCCTAAACCATATACAATACCTGTGAATGCAGAATCACTTTGTGCTACTGATTGACCTTTTGTACCAGTCCATCTTTTTGTAACAATTGAATATCCTGTTTTATTTGGATGAGCACCAATATAAATATCATTCACAGGAATATTACTTGCTAATACACCATCAATTTTTAAGGTAGGTAAACCACCTGTAGGAATTGTAATAGTTAAAAAATTAGCATCAATACTATATTCATCATTTCTATAAAATCTGGTACTTTTTACAGCTTGTCTCATTGGGCTGATAGTAATCATTTCTGGGTCTCCATCAGGTCCAGGAATACAACCTCCTCCTGTTAAGAACTGACACATCATAATAGGCTTATCAGCTTCTATATAATCTGGTGTACTACTTTCAAAGAAATAAAAATTATTATTTTGAATTCCAGTAAGTGTAACACCATTTCTTTTTACAACAGTAGAAGGGTCAGATACAGCAATTCTATAACTGCAAGTAGTAAATGCAGGTAAAGAACTATTGCCAGAAAAAGGTGCTGTTAAATAAGTAGTACCCCATGTATGTTGAGGAAATATTTGCTGATTATCATTATCACCTCCACCACTTCCACAAGAAATAGGATTGGTAGTTCTACTACTTCCTGCAAATACAGCAATAGGTTTACAAGTACCATCTACCCCAGGTAAAGATTGTATTTTTGTTCCTGATAAATTTTTACCTGTACTAGCACCTCCACCATTACCATTTCCATCTGCTGCATCATTTGCACCTACAACTTGATATACATCTCCTTTGTTTAAAGTAATTACTGTAGCAATACCAGTTTGTAAGCCTGTTTTATCTTGTGCTCTTGTAATTACAGAAGGTGTTACTTGTATTTTAGTATCATTTTCTTTTGCTATAATATATGTCCAATTATAGCAGTTTGATGAATAAGATTGTTTACTATTTAGCGACACATAAGTGTAACCCCAAGCATCTACAGGTAATAACATAGATGCACCAGAATTGGCACCATCGTATATATGAGAATATGCTACTATTGGAACATTACTAGTTATACGAATAGCTCTTTTATATTTTCCTGCTCCACCCCAACCTACTGGTGGTGGATCTGAATATAAACGACAATCATAAGTACCGCTTTTAGGCATTGGACTAGGGCCAACACCAGCAGCAGTAGTTGTTCCACCACTACTTACAGGATTTGCTTGTGTAACACCTGTTGAAATTACAGTAAATGCAGGAATATTATAAGTTCTTCGCCAAATTGTAGAAGGAATAGCAACGTTACCAGGCCCTATTATTTCTACATTTACAACTGCAGCTTGGTCGTCTGTACTTAAATACAATACCATATCTTGACCATTACCTCCACTTTCCATTGATTGGTGATGACCATAACTTACCCAAAACTCTTTTCCTTTATTAGAAATAGATTGAGCACTAACATTTGTTTGCACAATTGCAGCTAAAAATACTAGTAACAGAAAGTTTTTTTCTTTGAGTATTTTCTTTAATATGCTAAAGTTTGCTAACATTCTTTTTTCCTTGTAAATGTTTAATTTTTATTTAAATAGCAGTAAGAGAAATTTTCCCTTACTGCTATAAATTTATTCTTAACGAATTAAGTTTAATGAACCTTTTAGCTCTCCTTTTGTACCATCAATTAAAATATATCTTAACACATAAATATATACGCCAGAAGGTACAGCTCTTCCTTTATAAGTACCATCCCATCCTGGTGTTTGTGTATTAGATTCATATATTTTTTCGCCCCATTGGTTAAATACCATTAACAACATTGATTGTACCGAGCCATATACTTTAAATATTCTATTTTCTGGATTAGAAGAACTAGGGTTAAATGCATTTGGTACATATATTTTATATACTGAAATGCTTTTACCTGTTACTGGTGCACTTACACTTCTTTGACAAGGTAATGTACCATTTGCTCTTACTATAATAGTAACAGAAGTATTAGGAGCTAAACCTGTAACAACATGTGTTAAACCAGTACTTCCAGAACTTGGAGCAATCCATGTAGTTCCATTATCTGTAGATACTTCATAACTTGATGCACCAGCCACAGCAGCCCAAGTAAATGTTACTGAGTTTTGAGTTGAATCTGAGAAAGTAATTACTGGTTGAGTTAAAATATTGAATACTTGAACTTTTACCATTTTTCTTGTAGCACTGATACAGTTTGTTGCATTGTTTACTCCTTCAATATAAAACTCTTGTGTAGTAGTTACATTTGTTAAATTATAGGTAGTACCTGTAAAAACTGGCGTTGTACCTGTAGCACTATTATACCAATTATAAGTAATGCCAGTAACTGGATTTTTAACTTCAAATGAAACAGATGCACCTGCACAAATTTCAATTAAGTCATCAATAGCATCTACTAATGGTAATGGATTTACAAGAATATTTTTAATGCTATCACCAACACAACCATCTGCAGTTACTACATGTAATTTTACAGGGAATGTGCCAGCTGTTGTATAATCAAATGTTGTATTTTGACCTGTTTTGGTAGTATTATCATGGAATGTCCAATTCCATTGATTAGCTACTACACCACCAGGTGTTGCAGGGTCTGCATTAAATGTTGCTGTATTACCTTCACATCCTGCAAATGTGTAATTAAAGCCAATAGCAGGAGAAGGAATTACATGTATATAAATAATATCTGTTTGACTATTATCGCAACTACCTATTGTTGGTGCTGTAAATGTAACAGGTAATGTATATAAACCAGGTGTAGTAAATATATAGGTTGATGGTACTGTAAAGTAATAAACCTTATCTCCATTACTATCATAAGCACTATCTATAGGTGTTGGAGATGCATCAATAACATCTGTATTTGGTGATATATTAGGTACATTACTAAATTTCCATGTAATACTTGTAGGTATAGCAGCTAATCTAATCGTAATCTTAGTTTCAGTATTACTACAAGTATATGAAGGTACATTACCACCACCAGATATTGCAGGAACACCAGTACCAGTTGCCCTTAAGTTTTTAACTAAAGTACCCATATTATAACCATAGCTTTCTACACTTCCTAAGCCATAAGTAATACCAGTAAATGCACTATCACAAGTTACCCTTACCTGACGTTGAAGAGCATTCCAACGTTTAATAACCACAGTATAGTTTACACCTTTTAAGCTTGGATTACCATTTGCTGGATGAGCATAAGTATAATCAGGTGTTTGAAGAATACTATTATCATAAATTTGTAATGAACCTAAAGCATTAGTAGGTAATATCATTGTTAGATAATTCACATCAATTGACTCAGCAGTATTACGATAGAAACCTACTTCTTTAATACCTTGTTCAACAGGGCTAATATAAATCATTTCTGGATCACCAACACCAGAACCACCTAAACAACCTCCACCTCCTAAGAACTGTGCAATCATAATTGGTTTATCAGCTTCTATATAAGAAGGTTGATTACTAAAGAACTGATAGTAGTGATTATTTTGTAACCCTGTTAAAGGTACCCCATCTCTTAAAACTACAGTAGCAGGGTCTTGAACAGCTACACGGAATACGTTGGTAGCAAAAGGATTTGATGCATTATTAAATGCACTACCACTAAATGATGTAGGTGCTAATAAATAACGCTTACCCCATGCAGTTATTGGGAAGTTTTGTTGCATACTAAAATCGCCACCTGAACTACAGCCTGAAGGCATATCAATAGCAGTACGAGAGCTACCACTAAATACAGCAATTGGGAAACATTCTCCAGAAGCATTTGGTATTGATTTAACTAAAGAACCAGATAATTCTTGCGTTTGAGAAGTTGCTAATACTTGTAATACTTGACCTTTATTTAAAGTTACTACAGTAGGTGTACCAGCAGGTATTGTTGGAGTAGTGTTTTGTGTAGCAACACCAGCAACACTATTCACTTCTACAGTAGTATTATCATTAGCAGCAACTACATAGTATAATGAGAATGAGTTAGCACCATAATCTTGTGTTATAGTAAGTGTTTTATACTCGTATCCCCAAACACCTACAGGTAATAACATACAACCACCAGATGATGTACTACCAATAGCATGAGCATAAGCAGTTACAGGTACATCACTTATAATTTCTACACTTCTATCAAAAATACCAGCACTATTTAAGAATGCATTATTAGGACCATTTTTAGGTAAATAATCTACTGGTAAAGGTGCATAAACAGAGTTTGCAGGAACCAAGAAACTACGTGTCCATGATGTGCCATTTACTTTTATTGTAACATTAGCAGGCTCTGTACTTGTACTGATATAATAAGTCATTTCTTGTGTAGAACCAGCATTTAACTGATTAGCAGCATAAGCAAAGTAGAAATGTGTACCTCTGTTAGAGCTATCTCTATCTGGGATAACAGGAGGTGCATAAGGATTGAATAACCCTGTAAATCTATCTAAATAATGAGCATCATTATCGTATAACATACGTTTAGCTAATTCATTTCTACTATTTACACCTACTATCCAAGCATTACTAACATTAGTTCTACCAATACCTAATTGAGAAGGTGCTTGTATGGAACCTAACCAAGAATCTATATAGAATAATCTAGCATCATAATCGTAATCGCCACCACCAGGTATAGTAGATTGTATATAGAAATACATTGAATCTAAATTAGCAGTTGCTAATCCAGCAGGTACTACACCAGAATAACGACGCAATTCAATAGCTGAAGGTGCAGTTGCTTTCCAAGTAATTTTCATTACTGTATCTGTACCATAATAGAAAGTTTGCGTAGTATTAGGAGCTGGACTTGCAGGAATTACAGATAATACTGTTGGTGCAACATTAGGATAAAACTCATAAGCTCCTAAATCTGGTACACCAGCAATTAATGTTGTAGGTCTTGTATTACCATCATGGTCTATATTATTATTAGCAATTTGTACGCCTCTACCATGTATAGCCCAAACATGATGGTTATTTAAATCTGGTTTTAAATTAGTATTACTTATAAATGCAGGTTCGTATCCAATAGAAAATCTATCTTGCATAGATGCAGATTGCCATGCACCTAAATTTGCAAATGTAGCTGCAGGTGTACCTCTTTGTACTAAAACAGTACCAGAAGTATAAAGCATATTATAGTTACTATTAATACCTGCAGGGTTTGTTACAAATAATGCTCTACCACCACCTTTATTTGAAATTATATTATTCTTTAACTCAATACCAGTTGCAGAACTATTTAATACATAAATTCCATATCCTGTAGTAGTAACAGTAGAATTTGTATTTACTGAGTTATTGTAATAATTACCTTCTGCAGAATTATCTATATATATACCATAAGTTGTGGTAGAAGATTTAGCAGCAATAGTATTATTAATAATATTTGCATTTTTAGAATTAGTTATACGTAACCCATATAATATTGTAGTATTACCAGAATCTGCAATGATATCGTTGTTCATTATTTGAACTTTATTTAAAACTGTACCTTCACTTCCTGTTACCCACATACCATAAGTAGTACCTCCTGTAACATCATTAATATTTATTTTATTACTATTTAATTGATATGATGAATCTGCAGATGAAGTATAAATACCTGTAGCATTACTTGTTAATGGAGATACCATATTTACAGTATTACCATTTACTTTTAATAATGAAGTAAAGTTGCTGTAAACACCATACTGATAAAATCCATTAAATGTATTATTTTCTATTACATGTTTAAATGTTCTATTAGAAATAGAAGTACCTGTAATATGTACACCTACTGAACCATTATTAATTGTATTGCCTTTAATAACAATATTTTCTCCTTTTAATTGAGTTAATTGAACTGCATAATAATTGTTAGATGTATTATTTATTACTACTGAATTAATAATACTATTTAAAATACTATCATTAGCTGCAATATTAGCAAACTCAATTACTTTAGCATAATTAGTACCAGTTGCATTAAATGTCATGTTTTTAAAGCTGATATAATTGGTACTATCTATTTTTAGCGTATAGTTACTTGCAGGGCTAGAAGAAGCATAAGTTAATACTGCACTTGCAGGATTATCGTTTGCTGATTTAAAGGTAATTGTAGCAGTTGCAGAAGTACCAGGTACATAACCAACTCTTATTTGCTCGTTATAAGTACCAGTTACATTAAATACTACAGAACCTTGAATACCACATTTTAATGCATCTACAGCTTCTTGGAAAGTATTAAAGTTTCCACCAGGATTTATTGTAGGCCATGTAGTAGCTTGTGTACCATCTATAGTATAAGAACCTGCAGCTAAAATAGTATTTAAGCCAACTTGTACAACTGTAGATGTATCAGCACCACCTCCTGCAACACCACAAGCAACAATACAACGATAATAAGATTGTGCAGTTGTTAATGTGTCGTAACCAGGGGCAAATGATTTAGGACCAATATTTGTCCAACCAGTTGTGCCATCCATAGAGAATTGCCATTGGAATGTTATAGAGCCTAATGTGCTATAACCTGTTAAATCTAAATGGATAGGAGCTTCTAAACATAAACCACCAGCAGGTGTTACTGATGCAGTTCCTGCTGTTATTGTACCAGGACAAGGAGCAGCAACAAATTCATAAGCACCAATATCTGGAGTTGTAGTATTACGAGATACATTTTCTATATCTGTATTAATATTTACATATAAACCTTTATCATCAATTTGTAAAGATTGTGGTTTATAATTACCAGTTGCCGGTGATAAGAAAATAGGATTACTCTCCCAAGAATTAGCATCTTTTGTAGTGGCAGTTTGCCATGCAGTTAAATTACTATGATTAATACTTCCATAACGACCTAAATAATTATTAGTACCTGGAGCATTAATATAATATAAGTTATTACTTAAGGTAATATCATTTGCTGTTGTTAATAATTGTACAGCATATTTTTGACCTGTACCTCCACGAGTTACTGAAACAACATTATCCACAAAATGTATTCCATTAGCATTACCTGATTGATAGAAACCAGTTGCTAAACTTGTTGCAGTACTTAATTCATTATCTATTGCAATTGTATTGTGATAATAAATAACACCACCAGAAGCAGTATTATAAATACCATAAGTTGCTCCTACACTATTAATATCTAATTGATAAATTAAGTTATTGGTTACATAGTTTTCATTACCTACAGCTAAACCTACATTATTATGATAAATACCATAAGATGCAGAACTATTAGAACCTGATACACCACCAAAGAAATTCGTAATTCTATTTTTAGAAATCACTAATTTATTATTCTCAACTGCAGTTGCATATATACCATATCCAATACCTACACTTGTACGTGTAGGACGAGCAATTGTATTACCTTCTACTAAAGTATTGTTAGTACCAGCTAAATAAATACCAGCATTAAAGAAATCGTTTATTTTATTATTGGTAAATTGGTTATCAAATATTTCTTTATTAAGTGCTCCTACTGCAACTATACCATAATAACCACCATTGATAATATTGTTATCAAATTTATTTCCATCGCACCAAGTACCTGGAGTGGCAAGTGTAGCATTATTTGGAGAAGAGTTAATTACTAATCCAACTGAGTTAGGGCTTGAAATTGTTTGACTTGCAATAATGGTACTCTTACGAATAATATTTGTATCTGCATTATTAATTAATTGTACACCATAACCAAATGTTGTACCTCCACTAACATCAATTGTTAAACTATCAAATATAATATAGTCTGCACCATTTAATTTTAATACTGCACGTTCATTACCATTGGTAGGGCTAAATGCTAAAGTAGTTCCATTACCATTATAAGTAATTGTATTAACAGCAGATGTACCAGCAATACTATCTAAAATTAATTGCTCATTATAAGGGCCAGTACCAGCAGCTACATTAAATACTACAGGGCCTAAAATACCACAGCCCATATGTGTTTTAGTATCATTATAATTATTAAAATTACCTCCAGCTACACCAGGTACATAGTTAGTTGGTAAAGTACTATTAATAGTATAAGTACCTGCAGGTAAAGAAGGATTTACTTGTAAGAATACAGTATCTGAATACACAGTATTTCCACTACAAGTAATTGCACAACGATAATAACCAGAATCATCTGCATTTATTGTTGTATCTGGAGAAGATTTTGCATTGCCAACATTTGTATAAGTACCAGTTAAGGTATTTGCACGTTGCCATTGGAAAGTTTGTCCAGAACCATACTGTGCTAAATTAACATTTAAAAATACAGATGTATTTTGACATGCAATTGTTGGATTAACAACAGTAGGACCAGCTAATGGAGGAGAAACGCAAACTGGAGCAGTAAATTCATAAGCACCAATATCAGGTGTTGTTGCACTTCTTACTACATCGTTAATATCATCTAATACTAAACCTGCTAAAGCTTTATCATTCATAGCTGCATTACCTGGAGAATAATCTCCTAAAGCTGCTGAACTAAATACAGGATTATAATTTAAAGAAGCTAAATCTTGGTTAGTTGATGTACTCCATATTTGTAAAGTTGTTCTATTGGCACCATTAAAACCAATATGATGATTTGAAGCTAATGTTATATAATAATTATTATAATCTGCAAAAGGAACCGTTGTTACAGAAGATGCATAAATACAATATTGAGGACCTGTACCAGTTCTTGTAATAGATACTATATTATTATAAAATATTACACCAGATGGGCTACCTGTTTGGTTATAACCTCTTGTTGTAATTGAACCACCAGCAGTAGATGTTACATTATCTAAAGCAATAGTATTATTTATAAATTGTAAACTACTTGTATTAGAGTTTAAAATACCATTTTGATTACCATTACCCTCACTTGCAGCTATTAAATTATTGGTAATAATATATTCGTTACCAGCAGATGGACTTGAAGAATTAAACTGCATACCATTAAATGCTGCTGTATGTGTTGGCATTGCTTTAAAGCACTCATATATTTTATTCTTAGAAATTATAGGTGCATTATTTTGTTGGCCAAATACAATACCATTAACAGTTGTAGCACTATTAGTACGAGTAGGACGAGAGATAATATTTTTTTCAAATAAAGAATTATAACTTGCTAATACATGAATACCATCTGTATAGAAATCATAAATTTTATTTTTAATAATTTTATTATATCCATTAGCACCATTTGCAAAATTTGCAGTAAGTGTAATGCCATACATACCACCATTAATTGTATTACTTTCTATAGTATTATAATCGCACAAAGTTAAACCTGTACCAATAGCATTATTATCTGTACCACTTATTACAATACCTGCATAGTTAGCAGTAGTTGCAGTTAATGAAGTATTAATTGTGTTTTTACGAATAATAGTAGAGTCGGTATTATTGGTTAAATGAAAACCAAAACCATAAGTACCACCTGCTGCATTTACAACTAAGCTATCAAAAATTAAATGTTTAGTATTTTTTAATTTAATAACTGCACGTTCGTTTGTATTAGTAGCATTAAAACTTATTGTTTCACCTTGACCATTAAATGTTACTGTATTAGTAGCACTTGAACCAGGAATTAAACCATTTATAATTAATTGTTCATTATAAGGGCCAGAACCTGTAACTACATTAAATACAACAGGACCAGTAATACCACAATTTAATGCAGCATAAGCTGAAGCAAAACTTGGGAAATTAGTATTACTTGCAGGTTGGTTTTTATTAATTGTATAAGTACCATTCATGATTGAAGGACTTAATACAGAAACTTCATTTGAAAAACTTGTACCACCACCAGTTAAAGGACAAGCAGCAACAAAACGATATTTGCTTGTAACCATTTGTGTAGTAGTTGTTGTAAAGTTGGTAGTATTTGGTGGAACATTTGTCCAAGAAGCACCAGTAATATCATTCCATGTAGTACCACCATCTGTACTTACTTGCCATTTAAATGTATTACCTCCTCCAGCACCTGCAACACCTGTTACACTTAAAGTTGCAGTACCACCAGGGCAAACATTTGGAGGAGTTACAGAAGCAGTACCTGCTGTTGGTGTAGAATTACAATCTGGTAAATTTTCTACTAAAACATTATCTATACCAATATCAGAAGTTCCTTTATCGCTTGTAGCCATAAAACGAATTAAGGTAGTAGCAGAAGATGAAACAAAGAAAATTGCTTTCTTTCTCCATGTTGATGCTACACCTACACTATCTAATCTATAAAATGTTGCACCACCATCTGTAGATAACATTACAGATAAAGTATCTACACCATTAGTATTAATAAAATCAAACTCTACTTTTTTATTAGGAGTAGCTGTTGCAGCATTAATGTATAAATCAAAATTGCCACTTAAACCTGCTGTTGCACCATTTGAGTGAAATCTTGCAGATGCTGTACCATTACCAGGAGATGCTGCTGGTGTATATGCACCAGTATTTGGATTTGTCCATGTTGCAGATGCACCATCATTATTTCTTCTCCAAGAATCATTACCTGTTGCAGGAGTATTTTTCCAACTATTATTTGGAATATCTCTTGTACCACAACCATTAATCCAAGTATTTTCAAAACTCTCAGTATATGGTAATGTAGCAAAAGTTGGACCACCTGTTACTGAAATTACTTTTATTCCAGATGATGTATCTTTATCATTTCCATGAATACATGTTACAACACATCTATAATAAGCTGTAGCTACTGATTGTACAACAGATACACTCATTGTTGTATCATTTGTCATATTTGTCCAAGTAGCACTATCAGGAGATGATTGCCATTGATAAGCTAAATCTGATACTAATGGTAAAGGAGTAAGCCCTAAAGAAAATGCTGTACCAGGACAAGTAATATTTGTACTAGAAGCAGTTGCTGTACCAGCTGTAGGTTTACCAGAACATGGTGCAGATGGTAATACTTCTAAATTATAATCTTCTATTTCACCAAAAGTTGCAGAAGCACATGCATCGAAAGTTAAACTTGAATAAACACATCTTACTCTCATTCTTTTTGTTCCAGGAGTTGTTGTAGGTGGAATAGTGAAAGTACCAGGTAAAACAGCTCCTCCACTTGCAGTTGCACTTGCTACCCAAACTTCTTCACCTGGATCTGAGAAACTACCGTTATTATTATAATCTACAAAAATTTTATAACCTTCTGACCATGTTGCAGGTGTTGCTGTTATAGAAAAATTAACAACATTACCTGGCTTTGCAGAATGCGTCATAGTTGAAAAATAACTATAACCAGCACTTATTAAACTTTGACAAGCAGAATTGTTGTTGGTAATATTAGTAATACCTCCTGTTGTAGAAAATGATTGAATTAAATCATCATCAGTACAACCTGTTGTATAGTAGGTTGTAGAACCTCCACAATATACAGGTGTTTGTGCATAAACATTTACTAAAGAAAAACATACAATAGCAAATACAGTTAGCAAAGTACGTTTTGTAACTAATGGTAAATAGCAATTTCTCATATAGCGTTAATTATTAAGTAAGATTATTTTTAATTATTCATTTACTACCTAAAAAAAAGATTAAATAGTTTTGGTTTAATCAAACGAGCCGCTAAATTAATGTTATGTAATTAATTTAACACAATTCATTTCCACTTTTTGAGAATTAGATGCAAAAAAAATATAAACTGCTGCTTTTGAGTAAATTATAAATAAAAAATAGATTTATTTTATATAGATATTTAGTAATATGAATAACTATAATAATCAACTAAAAATATTATAAAGTATCTTTTAGTATGATTCTACAATAGTGCTACTTAAATTTTACCTTTTTAATTAAAACATTCTTTTATAGAAGTTTTTAAAATTTTACCCATTGCATTTCTTGGTAACTGATTAACAAATAAAAATTTACGAGGCATTTTATAAGTTGCTAATTTATCTGATAGCCATACTTTTAAATCTTCTTCATTTATATTACCAACAATAGCAGTAGCAATTATTTCACCCCAAACATCATCTTGCAAAGCCACAACTGCACACTCTTTTATGGCTGCATTTGTAAGTAATACATTTTCTATTTCTAATGCAGAAATTTTATATCCACCAGATTTTATAATATCGCTTGATTTTCTTCCTAAAATTTTAAAATATCCATCTTTAGATTTCTCTACAATATCACCTGTTTTAAACCAGTCTTGTTCAAATGCATTGGCTGTTTCAATTGGTTTATTCCAATATTGTTTAAATACAGTTTTTCCTTTTACATACAATTCACCTGAAGTATCAAAATCATTTATTTCATTTTCTTTTTCATCTACCAATTTTACAGCTACAAAAGGTAAAGGAAAACCCACTACTCCAGCTCTTCTTTCTCCTTGCAATGGATTTGATAATGCCATTCCAATTTCTGTCATTCCATATCTTTCTAATAAAGTATGACCACTAATTTTTTTCCATTTTTCTAAAACAGTAATTGGCAAAGCTGCAGAACCAGAAACCATTAATCTCATAGCTTGCATACCTTGTTGCCAAGCAAGTTTTATTGTATTATTAGTCTCTTCAAAATACTGAATTAATTTTTGATAAACCGTAGGTACTGCCATAAATAAAGTAAGCTCTTTACTTGCCATTCTTGTAGCTACATATTCAGCATTAAATTGAGATTGCAACTCTACCAAAGCACCATTGTATAAAGCACAACAAGTAATATTAATAACACCATGTACATGATGCATTGGTAATACATTTAAAATTCTATCATTACTACTCCACTGCCAAGCTTGTGTAAGAGAACGAATTTGTGTATCTATTTGTTTATGACTCATTACTACACCTTTTGGTTTGCCTGTTGTACCACTTGTATAAATCATTAAAGCATTATCTTCTAAACTTAATTTGGGTAAATTATCTTGTGTAGTTGTATGCTGTGTAGTAAAAATATTTTTTAATGAAATAGCGTTAATATTTTTTTGTTCAAGTGTATTTATTTTTTCTTGCAACTGTTCATCATAAATAAATAAGTTAGCTGTAGTATCTTCAATATAATAATCTATTTCATGTTTTGTATGTGCTGTATGTAGAGGTACAGCAATATTATTGCTTAACCAAATACCCCATTGCACTACTACATATTGATAGCTTGAAGGAAATAAATATAAAATGGGTTGTTGGTATAAATTTTTCTGTTGAATAAAATTAGCCACTCTCAACGCATCATTTAATAATGTTTGATAACTGTAAGCACCAATATTATCTATAATAGCAATAGCATTTGGCGATGAAATAGCATGTTGAAAAATGGGTAGCATAAAGCAAATAATTACTTATGCAATATACAATTTGATGTGGTATAAATGCTTAGCAAATTTTAAGCATCTATATTTATTTGAGGTTGTAATTCTTTAATAAAATCTATTAAAAAAGGCAACTCATGAAAATCTTTATCTACAATAAAACCATTGTAAGTAGTAACATCTAAATCTATTTCTCTTGGAGCATTTTTATTTTCTTTATCTCTTACTCTTCCTAAAATTGTTTCTATTTGTTTTAATTCAAAATTTAATGCTGTAACAGTTTTTTTAGTCATTAAAAGTATTGCACCATTCAAATAATCTGGTTGTTGCTCGTATTTTAAAGGTTTGGTTTTTATAAATTTTGTACGTTGTACTATCATGCCTAATTGCTGTATAAAACTTAATGCTTTACTTATATTTTCATCTGCATTTATATTAGAGCCTAAAGCAATAATAGCTGTGTTATATCTATCATTACTAGAAATTTTTACCATTACATTATCTGCAAATCTTAAGGCATAAGGTTTTTCTACTTTTACTTCTATTTCTTGTATTGCAGCACTAAATGTTTGTATAGTTTCAAAAATAATTTCTGCTACATGTTCAATTAAATTAAAAGTTTTATTATCTATTAATGCAATAATTTTTTTATTGAGTACTTTATAATTTACAGCAAAATTTACATCATCATTTTTGGTAGCTAAAGCTGCATTGTATTTAAAAGAATAAGAAATTACTACATCTTGTAAATTTACTTTTTCCCAATCTATAAAACCAATAAATGCACGTAGTCTTAATTTTTCTACTTCAATAATAGATAACTTAGGAATAGCATTAAAATTCATCATGATGTAAGTATGTTTATTTTTATTTATAGTAAATGTTCGCCACCATCAATAAATATTATTTGGCCTGTTACAAATTTATTTTCTATTAAAAATCTTAGTGCTTTTAAAATATCTTCTACACTACCAATTGTTTTTAATGGAATGTGTTTTGCCAAATTTAATAAATATGTTTGGTCTTTATCTTTTGGAGGTAGTATTAAACCTGGTGCAATAGCATTAACCCTACAATTTGGTGCAAGATGTACAGCAGCAAGTTTGGTAAATTCTTTTAATAATTTTTTGCTTAAAATATAATCTAAATGTTGGGTAATATTTTTTTCAACCTTTGTATCTAAGAGGTTTATAATAGTACCTTTTTCATATACATTAGCAAATGCTTTTGTAAGCAAATATGCTTTTTCAAAATTGATAGAAAATTCTTTTAGCAAAAGTTCGTTGCCTTTATTAGTAAAGTCTGAAGCAATAAAATCTGATGCACAATTAACCAACACTTCAATAATAATTTCATCATCTTTAAACTGCTGTAATATTTTTTCAAAATTATTTTCTGCCAAAAAATTAAGCTGTAATAAAATTGCTTTTACATTAAATTTTTCTACTTCATTTTTTACTGCTGTTGCTTTTTCAACAGAGCTGTTATAATGCAATATTAAATGATAACCTTGCTTGGCTAAATCTAATGCAATAGCTTTTCCAATTCTGTCTGAGCTGCCTGTTACTAAAGCAAATTTTTTCATGCTAAAAACCTTCTTTTATAATATTTTCTTTTCTAATACCTAAAGATGCTAAATGATTTTCTACTGCTTGCATCATAGGTTTTGGACCACATAAATAATAATATTTTAAATGCTCTTGATTATATTTTTCAATAATTGCAGCATTAATAAATCCATGTTCAAAACCTTCTACCATATCATCAGATAATACATTAATAAAATTATCGCCTAATAGTTTATCAAAATACATTTTAGAAATGATATCTGCTTTTGTTTTGTTGGCAAAAATTAATTTATTTCTTCCAATTTTATGTTGCTTTTCTAAGTCTTTTAAAATTGCTATAAAAGGTGTAATACCTGCACCACCAGCTAAAAAAATACCTTCTCCTTTATATTGTATATCACCAAAAGGTTTAAAGATTAAAATTTCATCACCCGATTGTATAGATAATAATTCATTGGTTACTCTTTGTCTGTTTGCATATACTTTAATAGTAAATTCAATAAAATCATCTTCTGGCAAAGATGTAAATGTAAATGCACTTAATTTATCTTCCCAACCTGGTTTATTAATTGCAATATCTACTGCTTGTCCTGGTAAATATTGTAAGCCATTTGGCTTAGTTGCTTTTATTTGTAGTACATCATGTGTAAGTTGCTCTACTGAAATTATTTTTACTGCTGTTGCCATTTTATAATAATTTAGATTAATCAATTACTTTTTAAAACAATAGAGTAATTACCACTTAAAAAGGTTACACTAATCTTTTATTTATTTTAAAGATAATAAAAAATATAGCAAAATATTTTTACTAAATATTGAATTGAAACTTTTGATAAAACTTATTGATTGAAAAATAATTATTGTAGCGTATTTTTTTCAATTACTCTTTTAGAGTTAAACCAATAAATAAATAATGCAATTAAACAAGAGCCAGCAGTTAAAAGATACATAGATGTAAACCCAAAATGATCTTCTAAATATGCACCAATTAACATACCTAAGCCAATACCTAAATCAAAACCTGTTAAGTAAGTTGAGTTGGCTGTACCTCTTTTAGATGCTGGTGCCATATTAATATAAATAGTTTGTAATGCAGGAAAAAGTGTACCATAACCAATACCTAAAAGAAATGCAGATATACAATAAGAATACATATTTTGTACTAATGCAAAACTTGTAAAGCCAATAGTAATAACAGTTATAGCCACTACCATTACTTTATGCAAATGACCTTTATCTACCAATTTACCAGAATTTATTCTTGATAAAACAATACCTGAAGCTAAAAATAAAAAGAAGATACCTGAATTTTGGATAGACATTTCTTTGCCATATAAAACAGCATAAGCAATTAATGTACCCCAACCAAATGCAAGAAATAATTGATTAATAAAAACAGGAATTCCTTTTATTAAAATAAATCTATCAAAAGAAATGGGTGGTTTCTTTTCTATTTTTTTTCTGTGAGGTACTTTTATAAAACTTGCTACAAGTATGGCTATCCCTCCTATTAAAAGTGTACAGGTAATTAAAAAATGAAAACCAAATTCGTCGTAAATACCTACTGCTAAAAAAGGAGCAATTGCCATAGCAAGATTCATATTTACACCAAAAAATCCTATACCTTCTGTACGTCTTGAAGAAGGTATTATATCAATTGCAACAGTATTGGCAGAAACAGTAGATAAACCCCAAAACAAACCATGAATAAATCTTAGTATTACAAAAAATAAAACTGTAACAGTAAAATAATAGCCAATAAACATTGCAACAAAAAGTGTAATACCTAGCATTAATAATGGTTTACGTGGGTATACATCTACCAAATAACCACTAAATGGCCTTATAATTAAAAGTGCAATTGCATAAGAAGAAAGTACAAGACCAATTTGTGCAACTGGAACATTTAATTCCATTGATAAATAAATAGGAATAGTGGGCATTAATAAATAAAACGAACTTGCTACAAGAAAATTAGCAACACATGCATTGATAAAATTTCTGTTCCAAAGCCTTTCTTTTACTTCCATATTTTTTTCATCATTCAATTTGCAAACATAATAAAGTATTAAAACTAATTAATTGAATTAATGATTAATGGAAATAAGAAAACACAATTATATGAATGCTAAAGTAAATTTTACCATGGACTTTTTTGATAATAGGTAACATAAGATTCTCCATCAATTACTAACATTGGGTCGCCAGTTTTAGGATGATTTCTTTTTTGAAAACTATAAGAAGCAGCACCATGTTTTTGAGATACTACATGTATTGTATTGCCATTTAGCTTCCAAGTACCTCTATCATAATCTTGACTATTTGAGCCTCCATAATAACCTCCTCCATAACCACTAATAGAGCCTTCATAAGTATATTCATAAGTACCATCT
>CAUJDL010000029.1 GCA_963169635.1 Bacteroidota bacterium | reverse complement strand
GGAGTTTATCCAAACCCAACAAGAAATACATTGAATGTTAGTATAGCATCTCCTAGTGTAGAAAGAGTAAGCTTAGTAATTACAGATATAAGTGGTAAAGTATTAATGCAGCAAAATGTAGTATTAAACAGTGGCGATAATGTACAAACATTAGATGTAAGTAAATTATCTCAAGGCACATATTTAATTAAAACAATTTGCAACAATGGTTGCGAAAGTGCAGTAATTAAATTTGCTAAGTACTAATATTAATTTTTCATTAGTTTAATTTTTACAGAGGCTGCCATTGGCAGCCTCTGTTGTTATATAAAATCATCAAAAAAATAATTTAATTTCTACAATTTCTTTTTTACATTTTTAACAGCGATAAAAGCACTTAATTTTACAGCGTTTTAAAAATTATTTATGCTATTTGCATAAATAAAATTTAGATTTTTAATTTAATCAGCATGTTGTTTAATAGAAATAATTTATCAAATCAAGAGCTACGTTCTATATACAAAGCATTATTACTACCAAGAATGATAGAAGAAAAAATGCTTGTATTATTACGTCAGGGAAAAATTAGTAAATGGTTTAGTGGTATTGGTCAAGAAGCTATTGCAGTTGGTGCAACATTAGCTTTAGATAAAGACGAGTGGATAATGCCTTTGCATAGAAACTTAGGGGTTTTTACAACCAGACAAATGCCTTTGCAAAAATTATTTATGCAATGGCAAGGTAATAAAGATGGTTATAGTAAAGGCAGAGAAAGAAGTTTTCATTTTGGCACTAATGAGCATTATATCTGTGGTATGATTTCTCATTTAGGACCACAATTAGCACTTGCAGATGGTGTAGCATTAGCTTATAAACTAAAACAACAAAACAAAGTTTCATTAGCATTTACAGGTGATGGTGGTACTAGTGAAGGAGATTTTCATGAAGCATTAAATGTTGCAGCAGTTTGGAATTTGCCAGTAATTTTTATCATTGAAAATAATGGCTATGGATTAAGTACACCTGTTAATGAACAATATCGTTGCGAAAGTTTAGTTAGCAAAGCTAAAAGCTATGGTATGGAAGGTGTACAAATAGATGGTAATAATATTTTAACTATTTATGATACTATTAAAGGCGTAAGAGAATATTGTATTAAAGAACAAAAACCTTATTTAATTGAGTGCATGACTTTTAGAATGAGAGGTCATGAAGAAGCTAGTGGTGTAAAATATGTACCTCCTCATTTATTTGAAGAATGGGCAAAAAAAGATCCGTTATTACAGTACGAAAATTATTTATTTAGTGAAAATGTATTAACTCAAGAGGTCATTAATATTATTAAAGAAGAAATTAAAAACTATATAGAAGCAGATTTACAAGAAGCTTATAAAGCTCCTGTATTAATTCCAGATGCTCAAGAAGAGTTGAATGATGTTTTTGCAAAACAAAGTTTAACTACTAATAAGCCTGTAATTGAAAAAATATTAAATGAACAAGGTATTTGGGTAGATGATTTTGGACCAACAACAGAACTTCGTTTTATAGATGCTATTAAAGAAGCATTGTACCAAAGCATGCAACAACATAACAATCTTGTTTTAATGGGTCAAGATATTGCTGAATATGGTGGTGCATTTAAAATTACAGAAGGTTTTATAAATGAGTTTGGAAAAGAAAGAGTACGTAATACACCACTTTGCGAAAGTGCTATTATTGGTACTGCATTAGGGTTAAGTTTAGAAGGTTTTAAGAGTATGGTAGAAATGCAGTTTGCTGATTTTGTAAGTGTAGGCTTTAATCAAATTGTCAATAATCTTGCAAAAATTCATTATCGTTGGGGACAAAATGCTGATGTTGTTGTAAGAATGCCTTGTGGTGGAGGTGTAGGTGCTGGCCCTTTTCATAGCCAAACAAATGAAGCATGGTTTACCAAAGTTGCAGGATTAAAAGTTGTATATCCATCTACACCAACTGATGCAAAAGGATTATTAATTGCAGCAATTAACGACCCCAACCCTGTTTTATTTTTTGAGCATAAAGCATTGTACAGAAGTGTACAAGAAAATGTACCCAACAATTATTATGCAATAGAAATTGGTAAAGCTAAGATTGTAAAAGAAGGTACAGATATTACTATAATAACTTATGGTGCAGGTGTACATTGGGTTTTAGCATATTTAGAAAAAAATACCAATATAAGTTGCGAGTTATTAGATTTAAGAACATTGCAACCATTAGATTATGATGCTATTAAAAAAGCAGTATGCAAAACAGGTAAGGTTTTAATAGTACATGAAGATAGTTTAACAGGTGGCTTTGGAGGAGAAATTAGTGCTTGGATAAGTGAACATTGTTTTGAAAATTTAGATGCACCTGTAATGCGTTGTGCAAGTTTAGATACACCTATTCCGTTTAATACAGATTTAGAAAAAAATTATTTAGCAAAAAGTAAGTTAGCAGATTATATTCAAAAACTTTTAGCTTATTAAAAGTTGCTGCTAGCAACAAAAAAAATACTGATGAAATTTTTCATCAGTATTTTTTTATCAAATTTATTATTGAAAAAATTATCCTGCTTCTGCAATTACTTCTTTTACTTCTGGTATCATACGTTTCATCATTCCTTCAATACCTGCTTTTAAAGTAATTAAACTACTTGGGCAACCACTACAACTTCCTTGTAACATTACATTTACTACACCATTATCATAACTTTTAAATTGTATTGCTCCACCATCCATTTCTACAGCTGGTTTTACATAGTTTTCTAATAATTCTTTTACTCTTTTTACTACATCAGAATCATCTGCACTAATGGTATTACCAGAATCAAATTGTACATTATTTACTATTTCTTCTTCATTAATAATAACACCACCATTTTCTAAATATTCTTTTAAAAATTGTTTGATAGATGGAATAATATCATCCCAATCTTCTGTATCTTCTGTTTTAGTAATTGTAACAAAATTGCTAGCAATAAAAACACCTTTTATAAAAGGAAAACCAAAAAGCTCTTTTGCTAAAGGCGATGGATTAGCTGCTCTCTCTTCTTGAAAATCTATACTCTTTCCAGGATATAAAAGTTTATTTGCCACAAACTTCATCGTTTCTGGATTAGGGGTCATTTCTGTATAAATACTAATAATCGGATTGCCTGTTTTTATCATAATTTAAAATTTTTAAACCATTGCAAAAGTACAGTTTTAATGGCTAATCAAAAATTGACAATTTATTTAAGCTGAATTTTTATGTATCGGAAAAAGGAAATTTTTAATTTATTCTTCTTATTCTTAATAGATAAGTCATTAAAAAATATCTTCTAACTGTTGTAAATGTGTAATTGTATAAGTTGGCTTTACATCTGTAGAAATTTGTAAATGATTAACAAATACGGTATCTAAACCAATATTTTTTCCTCCTAAAATATCTGCTTCAATATTATCGCCAAGCATAATACTGTTGTTAATAGTAGCATTGGTTTTTTGTAATGCAAATTCAAAAATTTCTTTATTAGGTTTTAAACTATTACTTGCTTCTGAGGTAATTACTTCTGTAAAAAAAGTATGTAAATTACTTTGCTGAATTTTTCTATGTTGTACAGATTCGAAGCCATTGGTAATTAAATGTAAAACATAATTTTTTTGATTGAGATAAGTAAGAATTTCAATGGTATAAGGAAATAAATTTTTTTTAGAAGGAAGTATTGTTAAAAAATCTGTAGATAATTGTTTGGCTAATTTTTCATCAGCAATTTTAAAATCTAATAATGCCAACCAAATTCTTTTCCATCTTAACTCATCTTGTTTTATAAAACCTTTGGTATATCTGCTCCAAAGCTTTGTGTTATGTTCGCTATATCTGTTAAAAAAATATTCAAAATCATCAATGCCTCTTTCTGTTAGTTGATGTTGAAAATATAATTCTTGTAAAGATTCTTTTGCATTTGTTTCTAAATCCCACAATGTATGGTCTAAATCAAAAAATAAATGTTGATACTGCTTCATATTTTGCAAAGTAATATAGTTTGTTTTGTTTTATACAGTTACTTTGTAAGAATATTTTATACATGAATATTATTATTACTGGTGCATCTAAAGGTTTAGGAAAAGCCATTGCTACAATATTTGCTCAAAAAGGCTGCACATTGTTTTTATGTGCAAGAAATGAAGAAGCATTATTACAAACAGCACAAGCTTTACAATTACAATTTCCACAAAGTAAAATTTACACAAAAGCAATAGATATAAGCATTTCAGCTAATGCAAAAGAATTTGCTAATTGGTGTTTAAGTTATGGTACACCTAATATTTTAATTAATAATGCAGCACAATTTATAGCAGCCTCTTTATTACAGGAAGAAGATAAAACTTTAGAAAGTTTAATGAATACAAATGTTTATAGTGCAATTAATATTACTAAAACATTGTTACCTGCTATGATGCAAAATAAACAAGGACATATTTTTAATATTTGTTCTACAGCAGCTATACAAGCATATACCAAAGCAAGTAGTTATAGTATTACAAAACATGCTTTATTGGGTTTTAGCAGAAATTTGTGTAATGAGCTAAAGCCTTACTACATAAAAGTTACAGCAATTATTCCAGCTGCTATATATACAGAAAGTTGGATGAATGAACAAGTAGATAAATCTTGTATGTTATCTGTAGATGAAGTAGCAGAAAAAATTTATACTACTTCACTATTATCTTTTCAAAACAATGAAGAAGAAATTATTTTACAGCCATAAAATATTTTTAATGTTTAACTTTAATTGTAATACTTCTATTTAACTTCGATGCACATGAAAGCCTTAGTGTATAAATCTACAGGAAGTTGGTATATTGTAAAAACTGCAGAAGGCAAACAATATAATGCCAGAATAAAAGGTGTATTAAAAATTGAAGGTATAACATCTACCAATCCTATTGCTGTTGGCGATGAAGTAATTATTGAAATTGAAAATGAGTTAGAAAATACAGTTACAATTACAGCTATTTGTAATAGAAAAAATTATGTAGTAAGACAATCGCCTCATAATAAAAGGCAACATCATATTATTGCTTCTAACTTAGACCAAAGTATTTTATTAGCAACCATTAAAGACCCTATTACTTCTACTGGTTTTATTGATAGATTTTTATGCACTTGCGAAATGTATCATTTACCTGCAATTCTCGTTTTTAATAAAGCAGATATTTATACAAGTAAAGACTTAGAAAAATTTACAACTATTAAAAATATTTATGAAGCTATAGGCTATCAAGTATTTTTAACAAGTATAAAAACAAAAGAAGGTGTAGATGATGTAATAAATATACTGCATAATAAAACTACTTTATTAAGTGGACATAGTGGTGTTGGTAAATCAACTTTTATTAATGCTATTTTTCCTAAACTTGATTTAAAAACACAAGAAGTAAGTGATTGGAGTGGTAAAGGAATGCATACAACAACATTTGCAGAAATGTATGATTTACCTTTAGAAGGAAAAATAATTGATACACCAGGAATAAGAGAATTAGGCTTAACAGGCATTAATAAAAATGAACTCTCAGGTTATTTTCCTGAAATGAAAGCCTTGATAAATCAGTGTAAGTTTAATAATTGCATACATATAAACGAACCAAATTGTGCAGTGAAAAATGCACTGCACAATGGTACAATAGCTGAAAAAAGATATATGAGCTATCTAAATATTTTGGAAACTATTGATGAGAAAAATTATTAAAATACTTTTCTTTCTAAGTACTTTACAACTTCATTAACTGCTTGATTGTTTTTACTGTTTTGAGTAAGTACAGATACACCATTATAAATATTATAGTGCAATGTTAATGGACGACCTTTATATTTAAAATGCCAATCTACAGTATCACTATCATCTACTTTAGCTAAAAACTTAACTCTTAACTCATGCAATAGCATGTTTATAATGTTGTTGAATTTGCTGATACCGCAATTATCATCTATAACTGCTTCTACAGCACCTGAAAGGTTGGTTAATTGGTAGCTCATACATATTGGTTTTATGTTATTGGATTAAATATACTGCTCTTAACTATTCAAACTTATCTAACTTATATTTTGGAGCTTTCACACGTTTTTTTCCTTTAGCATTTTCATCTTGTAATAATCTTTCTGCACCTACATTTTTACCATTACTAGGGCAGCCACTTTTATTACCTCCAAAAATATTTCTAAAAAAGTTACAAGAACTTAAAGTTATTGCTACAATTACAACTATTAAAATGGTTCTTAATACCCTCATTGATTAATTTTTATGCCTTGCTAAGATATATGCTATTATTGAATTCTAGTAACTTTTAATTGGCTAAAATATAATCTGTACATTATTTAACGCTAAGTTTAGGGTTTTATTTTGCAGCTTCGTTATAATTTTTAAACCAAGAGGCATATTTAATATAATTATTAGCTATTCTATTTATTTCGCCACTTATTAATTCTTGAGAAATGTCTTTTACTTTTTTGGCTGGTACACCAGCATAAATACTACCTTCTTCAATTTCTGTACCTTCTAAAACTACAGCACCAGCAGCTATAATACTATTACTATGTACAATACATTTATCCATTACAATAGCACCCATACCAATTAATACATTATCGTGTATAGTGCAGCCATGCACTATTGCATTATGACCAATAGATACATTATTACCAATATTTGTAGGATTTTTTTGATAAGTACAATGTATTACAGCACCATCTTGTACATTTACTTTATTACCCATTTTTATATAATGTACATCGCCTCTTATTACTGCATTAAACCATACACTACACTCATTGCCCATTATTACATCTCCTACAATAGTAGCATTAGGAGCAATAAAACATTCGTTGCCTAATTGTGGTTTCTTATCTAATACAGAAAGTATTAATGCCATAATAATTATTTTAAAATAGGTTTAAAATTTTGCTGCTATTAAACTACCATTTTTATATAAGGGTAATACATTAGCCACATTTGCAGTAACACAATATTCTAAATCTTTATCTAATCCAAAATTACTAAGTCTGTGCCAATGTGTAGTTAATCTGGCAAAAGCATACATATCATTTTTATGCAGTGTGTACATTTGTTCTGCCATTAAACTACTATCGCAATGAATAGTAAAATGTTCTTTAACACTATTAATTACAGCACCTGCAAATAATGTATCTTCTAAGTTTACCTTGTTTTTCCAAGCACTGCATCCTAAAAAAACATTTTTATTTTGTTTTAATAAATAATTACAAACAGCTTGTAAGTTAGGAAAAGAGCCAGTAATAATTTCTTTAGCACCATTATTTAAAGCCATGTGCAAAAGCTTAGTACCATTGGTGGTAGTAAGTACTAAAGTTTTTCCTTCTATAACATTTTTAGGATATTCAGCAGGGCTATTACCAAATTGTAAACCTTCAATTACTTTACCATCTCTTTCACCTGCTGTTATGCTTTTAGGTGTTTGTTTGCCTATTGCTATACATTTTTCTACACTATCTACAGGTATAATATTATTTGCACCATTATATAAAGCAGTTGCAATGGTAGAAGTAGCTCTAAAAACATCTATAATTACTACAATACTATCCTTAACATCATAAATATCTAAAAGCTCAGGTGAGAGTATTGTGTACAAGAAAGGTTTGTTCATTGTGCAAATATACTAGGCTAGTTTTTGTTCTTTCTTTTATACTTAATTTTTACAGTAGCAACACCAGATTTTACCATTCCAATATCGCTGGCTGCTTTTTTACTTAAGTCTATAATTCTACCTTTTACAAAAGGTCCTCTATCATTAATTCTTACAGTAACTGTTTTATTATTGTTTAAATTAGTTACAATTACTTTAGTGCCAAAAGGTAATTTTTTATGAGCAGCAGTATATTCGTTTTGAGAAAATATTTCTCCATTAGCTGTTTTTCTGCCATGATATTTATCTGCATAAAAAGATGCTCTACCTGTTTTAGTGATATACTTACTACAACTGGTAAATAAAATTGCTGATATACAAATTAGTAAATATATTTTTTTCATGCGGTAAAAGTAAAATTTATTATTTTATTGATAAACTTATTATGCAATAAATACAACCATTCTAAAGCTTATCTTCGCAACTTTAGATTATGACAAAGTTTGCACACGATACTGTAGTACCAGACCAAACAAGCACATTAAATAAAAAGCAACAAGTAGCTGCAATGTTTAATGATATAGCTTTTAGGTACGATTTTTTAAACAGATTTTTAAGTTTAGGATTAGATATTAGTTGGCGAAAAAAAGCTATTGAACAATTAAGAAGCAATAATCCACAAAACATTTTAGATGTAGCAACAGGTACAGCAGATATGCCTATTTTAATTTTTAATAAATTTAAAACACCTAAAATTATAGGCATAGATATTAGTAAAGACATGATTGCTATTGGCGAAAAAAAAATTAAACAACAACAGTTAGAAAAATTTATACAACTACAAGAAGGCGATAGTGAAAATATACCTTTTACTGACAATAGTTTTGATGCTGCAACAGTAGCATTTGGCGTAAGAAATTTTGAAAATTTAGAAAAAGGTTTAGCAGAAGTTTATCGTATATTAAAGCCTAATGGCAAATTTGTAATATTAGAATTTTCTCATCCTAAGAATGCAGTATTTAGTGTTATTTATAAATTGTACATGAAAACAATTACCCCAAAATTTGGTAAAATTTTCACAAATAACAATGAAGCTTATCAATACTTACAACAATCTATACTTGCTTTTCCTGAAGGAAATGTATTTTTGGGTATCATGGAAAAAGCAGGGTTTAAAAATGTTTATTTAAAAAAATTGAGTTTTGGAATATGTACCATTTATTGCGGAAACAAATAATTGTTGCTATCATTAGTTTATTAGGCTTTAGTGCTGTACAAGCACAATATGTAGAATTAAACAGACCAGATAGGGATGATAAGCCTTATTATTTTGGTATTACATTAGCTTATAATAGTAGTTATTTAGCAGCTACTAAACATCAAAAATTTAATACAGACGATAGCATTTTATCTGTACAACCTGGTGCTAGTGGAGGTATTGCATTAGGATTATTAGGTACTTTAAAACTAAATTATTGTTGGGAGTTTAGATTTAATCCTCAATTAGTAATTGGTGGTTCTAAATATTTTGTTTATCAAACAAATTATCCAATGCAAGAAGAAAAGAAAACTTTACCTTCTACCATTATTAGTTTTCCTTTTCAATTTAAATTAAACTCAGACAGAATAAAAAATTTTAGAACCTATGCTTTAATAGGTGCAAAGTTTGATATGGATTTAGCCAGTAACTCTACTGCTCGTAATGCAGATGATTTAGTAAAGCTGAAAAAAAATGATTTTGCTTTAGAAGCAGGTATTGGATTTAATTTCTTTTTACCATTTGTTACACTTAGTCCTGAAATAAAATTTAGTTATGGGTTAAGTAATATTCATAGTAGAGATCCTTTATTAAAGTATTCAAATGTTTTTGATAAAATACAATCTCGTATGATTACATTTTCTTTACACTTAGAAGATTAATAACATGACACTTTAAAATATTTACCATGAAAGAATTAATAGAAAAATTAACGAAAGAAGTAAACCTTACACCTGAACAAGCTGCAAAAGCAATAGAAACAATTGCTTCTTTTGTAAAAGAAAAATTTCCTATGCTTGGTGGTGCTGTAGATAGCATTTTTGGCACAGAAGGAGAGTAATGATTATTTAACTATTACTCTTTTTTATTGATATTATTTGTTGCTTGCATAGCTTTTAATAATTTTCTTTTATACAGTTTATCTAATATCCAAAAGCTACAGAAGTATAGAATAAACAAAGTAGGAAAAAAGAATATGAAAGCAAAAATGAAAAAATATCCATGATGTTTTCCTGCACTTTCGCCAATTACATCATCAATGATACCATAAGCGTTTAGATAAAAAATAATGGTAAGTATTGGTACAATAAAACTACCTAGAATTACTACAGCAGATAATTTTTTATGTACATGTTTTCTTCTATAGCTTAATGTAAAATAAACATGTACTAAAATTAATAATAGTAATACAATAAGTGATAATCCAAAAGGCTCAATAGCTATTAATATTTTAGCTAAACTACTTATTTCAGGTGTATAATTAATTTCAAAAACTTCGTTAGGCAATTGGTTAAATGTCCATGTATTAATTTGTTTAACTTCTTTTTCGTTAGGTTGGCCTAAGTTGGTAGAAATATTTTTTACTTTGCCTTCTTGCTCAATTGTAATATTAAGTTTACCAAAAGATTTCCAATATTTTGCAGGAGATAAAGAATATCTAAAACTATATTGTGTTACCCAATTAGAAACATCAGTCCATTGATGTGCATAGTAAGATACTGTAATGGTGTGTATGCCTTTTGTTAAGTTAGTTTCAAAATACTTTAAATCGTTTATGTTATAAAACTCACTTAGATTTTGTTTCCAATAAATTTCTACATTACCATTATCTTCTTTTTTAAAGTATTTAGCAAAGTTTTGTAGTAGCTTATCTTGAATATCACTGTTTATATTAGCTATTTTAATTGGTTTATCATCTAACCAAACATTAAAACTATCTGCATAATCCTGAGCATAAAAAAGTAAAGGAATTTGTGTACCAACACTATCTACTTGTATATGATAATTTACTACATACTTAGCTTTAGAAAAGTTTTGATCAATTTTTACATAAATATCTTCCGATATAATATTAATTTTTTCACTAGTTAATGCAGCACCAGAAAGTGTACCTTCTCTAATAGGAGATGCCATATTAGAAAGTGTTAGTTGTGCTACTATTATTAATAAAGCAAATATTTTAAATCTACTTTTCATTTTTAGTTTTTTATTTATCAAGATGTAGGGCTGTAAATAAATACATATAAATTTACCTGAAAACTATGGCTTGTTGCTAATTATTTTAATTGTGTTTAATTGATTTTTTTCTATTGCGAATTTTAAACAATTTAATAAGTAGTTTTTAAAATATTTTTTCATTTTTTAGTAGATATTTTTTTACTATTTTTTAATCTTCAACTAAAATTTCGCTATTATTCATCAAGTTATTTTACCATTCATCATAATACTATGTATTGCATAGTACCTTGTTTAGGACTTTTATACATATTGAATATCAATTAGTTAAATAGTATTTTACCTATTATCCTTTGCAAAATACTATTGCTATGGATAGTAGTATGTATTGCATAGTATTAGAAAATATCCCATCTTTGTATTGTCAATCAAAAAAGAGATAGACAAAAATTAAAACAAAAACAAATCATTAACCAATAAAAAAATTAAACATGAAAACTCAAAACACAAATTTGTTAGCTCCTTTAACATCAACAGAGTTAACCTCATTAACTTCAACAATTAATGAAACAGTTGCTTCAGAAACAAATCAATCAAAAAAAATTTTTAGTTCTGCAGACTTATGGAATATTAGACGTACAAGAAGAGTTGTAATAAAAAGCAGAGGATATTATGGTTGGTAATTCAACAATGCAGTATTAATAATTTTATTTTTAAACTTTTAAAAAAGCAAACAATGGATATTCAAAATACACAAAGCCAAATGAGAAAAGGAGTTCTGGAGTTTTGTATTCTCTCCATTATTCAACAAGGCGAAGTTTATCCAAGTGATATTGTAGATAAAATGAAAGCAGCCAATTTACAAATATTAGAAGGTACACTTTATCCATTATTAACAAGATTAAAAAATGCAGATTATCTTACATATCGTTGGGTAGAAAGCAGTAGTGGACCACCCAGAAAATATTTTATGATGACAGAAAAAGGACATGCATTTTATAATGAATTAGGCAAAACATGGCAAGAACTTTCAGATGCAGTTGCTACACTAACACAAAAACAACCATAACCTAAAACCTAACTTTAACCACAAAAACCTTATACATTATGAAAAAGGTAATAAATATAAATTTTCAAGGTAGAATAATACCTATTGAAGAAAATGCTTTTGAACTATTAAATAAGTATATAGATAGTTTACGTAATCACTTTGCCAATGAAGAAGGTAGAGACGAAATTATTAACGATATAGAAGGACGTATTGCAGAGCTTTTTAGCGAAACTTTAAAGAAAGGTAGTACTTGTGTTACAGAAGATGATGTAAATAGAATTATAGATAGTATGGGACGACCAGAAGACTTTGATAGTGATAATGCAAATAATCAACAAAGCAATCAACATAGCTCTTACGAACATCAAAATTCATACTACAATAACCAAACTAAAAAAATGTACAGAGATGAGGAAAATAAAGTTTTAGGAGGTGTTTGTAGTGGTGTTGCTAATTATTTTGGTATAGACCCTGTTGTAGTACGTATTTTATTTGTTATTTTCTTTGGAGTAATGTTTTTACCTTATATCATTCTTTGGGTAGCAATACCAAGTAGTGCAACAAAAGTAATAGGTAGCAAACGTAAAAGACTTTTTAGAGACCCTGATGAAAAAATTATTGCAGGTGTTTGTAGTGGTATAAGTCATTATTTTGGCATTAGTGTTTGGATACCAAGATTCTTTTTCTTACTACCTTTTATTTCATTTATGTTTCGTTTTGTAGGATGGGAATGGTGGAGCTCTCCTTCATTTTTTAAAGTATCATTTAGCCCAACAGCTTTATTAATCTACATTATTTTATGGATGATTTTACCAGAAGCAAATACCACTTCTGAAAAATTAGAAATGAAAGGAGAAAAAGTAGATTTAAATAATATTAAAAATACCATTCAAAGCGATATAGAATCTTTTGCTAAAAGAGCAGAAGCTTTTGGAGAAACAGTAAAAGAAAAAGGTACAGAATTTGGTAATGCATTTTCTGATAAAAGCAAACAATTTACTTCAGAGGCAAGCAATATTGCAAGAAAGAAAAGTAAAGGTATTGGCGATTTAATTTTATTAGTAGTAAAAATATTTGTGTATTTTATTGTAGGCTGTATTTTACTTGCAGTAGTAGCATTTTTATTAGGTCTTGGAGTTACTACTACAGCTTTACTTCCTTTAAAACAGTATTTAATTTCTGATGGATGGCAAAGTTATTTAACATGGGGCACATTAGTATTTTTCATTTGGGTGCCTATAGTTGGTATCATTGTTTTCATTATTCGTCGTATTGCAAAAATGAATAGAAATAGTAATTTAATTAGTTATACATTTTCTGCACTTTGGGCTTTAGGATGGATTTGTTTAGTAAACTTAATTATTCTTTTAAGCAAAGATTTTAAATATCAAAATAATGCTTTTGAAGAAGAAGTAAAATTAGAAAATCCAGCAGTGCAAAAATTACATATTCGTGCAATTAATATGGGTAAATATTATCAAAATAACTGGTTTAGATTAGAGCCTTTTGCATCTGTAGATGAAGATAGTGTTGTGTTAGGTAATGTACAAATAAGAGTAATAAAATCTACTACAGATAGCTTTAATGTTAAAATGGTAAAATTAAGTAATGGTAAAACTAAGAAGTATGCAGATATGCTCGTTTCTAAAATTAACTATCAAATTAATCAGTCAGATTCTGTATTATTATTAGATAAAGGAATTACTATAACACCAACAGAAAAATTTAGAAATCAATCTATCATTATTACAATAGCTGTACCTGTTGGTAAAAAAATATATTTTGAAAGAAATGCAGGCTGGCAATGGCATAAACGTATGACAGTAAGCTTTATGAATGATAACGAGTTTGATTGGTACAATACAGGCGATAAAGTATATAAATGGAATTATAATACTGAATATATTATGACAGAAAAAGGATTGGAGAAAACACATAAAAACTTACACAATGATGACGATGATGATACAGATAGCGAATATTTAGATAATAATTGGACACATCAACAAGAAAAGTTTTTAATAAACCTTCAAGAGAAAGAAGCATATTTTAAAAATCAACAATTACAACAAATTTCAAAAATATCTTTTTCAAAATTGCTTAATACATCTGTAAATAAACAAAGCTGTTCACAAGACAAAAAACCTATCAATATAAGTTCAATAATGTTTTTAAGATATTTAATTTAAAATCTGTTGGTTTAGGTTAGCAATTAAAGCTCTGTAATATTTTTTACAGGGCTTTTGCTTTTTTACATGCCTTTATTTAATTTTTTATTATTTATTTAAATGTTTAAATATGGTAGTTTCAGGTCTTTCATTAGATTTGCTACCAAAATAATCTAAATATGACTGCAGAAGAAGTAGAAATGATCATAGATGACACCAAATCATCTATGCAAAAATCAATAAACAGATTAGAACAAGAACTAACAAAAATAAGAGCAGGTAAAGCATCTCCAACAATGTTAGATGGAATTATGGTTGATTATTATGGTAATCCAACTCCCATAAATCAGGCAGCCAATGTTACAGTATTAGATGCAAAAACAATTAGCATACAACCATGGGAAAAAAATATACTTGCTGCAATAGAAAAAGCAATTATGCAAGCAAATATTGGTATTACACCACAGAGTGATGGAAATCAAATAAGATTATTTTTACCACCACTTACAGAAGAAAGAAGAAAAGAATTATTTAAAAGAGCAAGTGCAGAAGGAGAACATACTAAAGTAAGTATAAGAAATATAAGAAGAGATGCCATTGAACAAATTAAAAAGCTGCAAAAAGATGGCTTAAGTGAAGATGCAGCAAAAGATGCAGAAGCAAATATTCAAACACTTACAGATAAAAATATAACACTTGTAGATAAACATTTAGAAGCTAAAGAAAAAGAAATGATGAGTGTGTAATAAGCTTCAAAGAACTTTGTTCTATCAAAACTTTCAGTTTTGATAGTTTATAATCTGTTGCCTTTGGCAATAATTAGTTTTATTGCTAAAAGCAATATAAAATACCTTTTGAAGCTATAAGCTTCAAAGAACTTCGTTCTATCAAAACTTTCAGTTTTGATAGTTTATAATCTGTTGCCTTCGGCAATTAAATAATTTTCATTGCTATAAGCAATATAAAATACCTTTTGAAGCTACAAGCTTCAAAAGAACAAGTTTCAAAGAATAATTATAATAAATAATCAATTTTTAATAATCCTCTATTATTTAAATAATTTGTAGCACTACTATAAATATAATGATCTGGTTCATCAACTAATCTAGCTTTAACAGGATTAAAATGTATATAGTTTAATTTAGTAAGCATAAAGTCTCTTGAATAAAGTTCTTCTGGATGATTATTATTTGTCCAAACTTTATAATAGTCATTTGCATTTGTTCGGTTTGCATAAAAGTTAAACATATGTAATAGCCAATTTCTTCTACTTTCTGGTTCATCAATAATACTACTTGTAATTGCTTTACTGGTATATGTTTTAAAATCTCTAATGATATCGCTTAAATTATTATTTGGTGCTGTCCAAATTACATGAATATGATTACTCATAATTACATAAGCACCAATTTGCAATTGTTTATATTGCTGACAATATATAAAACTATCAATAATAATATCTCTGTATCGTTGTCTTGAAAAAATATCAATCCAACCTACAATAGTAAATGTTAGAAAATGAGTAGCTGATTGATTTCTAATTTTAAAACCTTCTGCATATTCGTAACTCATTTTTTGTTTTAAAATTAAAACTTATCATTAATATATTAAATTTTTATTGCTACAAGCAATATAAAAATACCTTTTGAAGCTGCAAGCTTCAAAGAACTTTTGTTCTATCAAAACTTTTAGTTTTGATAGTTTGTAATTTCTGCCTTCGGCAATTAATAATATTCATTGCTACAAGCAATATAAAAATACCTTTTGAAGCTACAAGCTTCAAAGAACTTTATTCTATCAAAACTTTCAGTTTTGATAGTTTGTAATTTTTTGCCTTTGGCAATAATTAGTTTTATTGCTACAAGCAATATAAAATACCTTTTGACGCTACAAGCTTCAAAGAACTTTATTCTTTCAAAACTTTTAGTTTAGATAGTTTGTAATTTGTTGCCTTTGGCAATTAAATAATTTAAATTGCTACAAGCAATATAAAATAACATTTTGAAACTATAAACTTCAAAGAACTTCGTTCTATCAAAACTTATAGTTTTGATAGTTTATAATCTGTTGCCTTCGGCAATAAATAATTTAAATTGCTAAAAGCAATATAAAATAACCTTTTGAAGCTATAGCTTCAAAAGAACAAGCTTAAAAAGAACAACAAAAAAAATAGCCACTAATTAGTGGCTATTTTTTAAAATTTAATTTTCTACATTAGAAATTATAGAAAGCTTTTAAACCTATAAAGCTATTGCTTCCACCTGTAGCAGATACACCAGAATAGTGTGCTAATACTTGTACGCTTCCAAAGCTATAACCAATTTGTGGGCTATAAGCAAATCCGCCTCCTCCACCTTTAGTGAATGAGCCATAACCAATACCTGCACCTACTGAAAAACCACTAGATACATAACGACCACCAACTAAAACTGGAATAAAACCAATAGAACCGCTACCAAAAGAACTTTTAATTGAAAAGTTATTATAGCCTACTTGTGCAAAGCCTTCAAAGCTTTCTGATGCATGGTATGTTGCTTGTAATTCAGCACCATAGCCAAAACTATAAACTTTACCAAAATTACCCATAGGGAATGCTAATGATGGACCTACACCAAAGCTAAAACCTTTGCCTGATGATTCTTTTTTGTCTTGAGCATTTACTGTAAATACTATTACAGTTGCTAATACTAATGTGAAGATTTTTTTCATGTTTGTAAATTTTAGTTTTTAAATAAGGGTTAAAAAATTTATACTCAAAGATAGGTTGTTATTGGAATTAAAAATACCCACTATTGGGTATTTTTAAAATTGTTAATAATTTCATGTTTCTTTAAATAGTTTTAAACAATAGAATTATTTTCTAGCAAAATGTATTTGAAATCCTGCACCAAATCCAAATACAGTTTGGCCTTTTCTTGTTAGTAAATTTCCTGCAAATTCTACAGCAATACTTTTATTTAAAAATAATGCATATCCTGCTTTTAATTGAAACATAACAGAGCTTCCTCCATTAGTAACGCCACCAAAACCTAAACCTGCTTGTGCAAATGGCTTACCACTTGTATTATCTGTAAAATATCCTCTAATTATTGGTCCAATTGACCAATCTGTATATCCTTTAGTACTTGTTAAATTAAACATTCCACCTACTGCAAAATTTTTCATAAAGAAATATCCCATACTTGGAGATAATGAAAAAGTAGATGTAGAACCACCACCACCACCATTAGATGCTGATGAAAAAGTTAAATCGCCACCTAATAATAAGGTAGATTTTTCTGTTTGAGCATTTACAGTAAATGCTATTACTGTAATAAAAGCAGTTATTAATAATTTTTTCATAATAGTTGTTTTGGGTTAATAATATTAAGCAAATTACAAAGATTTTAAATAATAAAAATATTTATTTTAATTTTTTATTGATTAGTTATTAAATCATATTTTTTATCAATTTACATCAGTAATTTTTATACTACTTTTTTCCATCTTAATTTAATACTATTAATAGCTAATACTACATCGCTTAAACCCATAATTAATGCACCAATAGTAGGGCTAAGAAAACCTAATGCTGCAACAGGTATAGCTATAATATTATAAGCAAATGCCCAAAATAAATTTTCTTTAATAGTAATATAAGTATGCTTACCCAAACCCAATGCTTCTGGTAAATTTTTTAAGCCATTATTCATTAATACTACTTGTGCACTTTGCATTGCTACATGGCTTGCATCGCTTAAAGAAATACCTACTGTAGCTTTTGCTAATGCAGGACCATCATTTATACCATCACCCACCATTGCTGTTGGTGCATTTGCATTTAGTTTGGCTATATAATTTAATTTTTGTTCAGGTGTTTGCTCTGCTATTACTTCATCTAAACCTAAAATATTTTGTACCTGTAAACATTTTTCTAACTTATCGCCACTTAATAAAATAGTTTTTATATGCTTATTTTCTAGTTGCTTAATTACACTTGCAGCTTCTGTTCTTAATTCGTCTTGTACATCTATCCAACCTATTAATGCACCATTTTTTGTAACATAAACATTATGTATTTCTTGCTCTTGAATATTATCAGTTGTTTTATAAGATCCAGCAATAAATTCATTTCCTTGTAAATCGGTAGCTTTTATTCCCAATCCTTTTATTTCTTCTATATTACTCCATCGTATATCATTTTTTATTTTCCATTCTTGAGCAATTGATTTACCAATTGGGTGGTTTGAATATTTTTCTAAAGAATAAACTATTTGTTTAAAACTTTCTTCTTCAATATTTGTATGATATTTTGCTATATTAAATTTTCCAGTAGTTAATGTACCTGTTTTATCAAACACTACTTGTTTAATAGATTTAAACACTTCTAAGCTTCTTGCATTTTTATATAAAATACCTTTTTTAGCACCACGACCTAAACCAACAGCAATAGCAGCAGGTGTTGCTAAACCCATAGCACAAGGACAGCTAATAACTAATACTGCTATACTTCTTAATAAACTTTCTGCAAAAGTGTGGTTAGCAAAAAAATAATTAGCTAATAATGTAATTACTGCAATACTTACAACTACAGGTACAAATATGGCACTTATTTTATCTGCCATTTGCTGTACAGGTGGTTTTTCTGTTTCTGCTTCTTTAATCATTTTTAAAATATTGGCTAAAACAGTATCTTCTCCTACTGCAGTTATTTGTGCTTTAATAGTTCCAGTTTCAATAATACTGCCACCAATAAGTTTATCTTTCATCACTTTTTTTATAGGTACACTTTCGCCAGTTATAATTGCTTCATTTACTTCTGCTTCGCCCCATAAAACTTTACAATCCATTGGTACATGTTCTCCATTACGAATTAATACTAAATCGCCTACACGTAAGTCTTTACTTTCTACCTGAAAAATTTGTTCTTGATGTTTATCATCAAAAGCAATCATGTTGGCCATAGTTTTTTGTGTAACAGCTAATTTTTTTAATGCAGATTGTGTTTGCTCTACACTTTTATCTTCCATATAATTACCTAAGAAAACTAATGTAATTGTAGTAGCAGCAGTTTCGAAAAATAAAAACTCTTCGGCTCTGCCAATAATTAAACCATATAAACTATAAAAAAATGCAGCAGTACTACCAATAGTAATTAATACATTCATATTTGGTATGCCTTTAAGTACAGAGTGAAAAGCACTTTTTCCAAAAAAATCCATACCAACTATATACACAGGAATTGTTAAAGCTAATTGTACATAAGGGTTCATTAAAAAATGAATATGTACAAAAGGAAGCATGTGCAACATTAATGGTGCTGTAAACACAAAGCAAAACCAAAATCGTTGTAAATTATTTTTAAAAGGTAGTAATCCATAATATATATGTTGATGCTCTGCTGAGTGTTCTTTTTTTACATGATAACCCAATTTTGCAATACCTTTTTCTATTTCTTGAATAGATAAATTTTCATCTTTTTCAAAACTTACATCACCACCAATAAAATTTACTTTTACTTTATTTAGTCCTTTATCTTTTAAAAATTTATCAATAGTTAATGCACAGTTGGTACAGCTCATTCCTTCAACTTTCATATCAATTTTTTCCATAAAAAAATCATTTAAACAATAGCTATAAAATAATATTCAAAGGTAATTTATATTACTACCCTGTAAGAAAATATCTTTGTATCATGGATGCAATTTTTACCCTTGAATCAATAGATAAAGTAGCAGCAATGTTTTGGCATAAATTTAAACATCAAAAACTATGGGCTTTTCATGCTGCTATGGGTTCTGGAAAAACTACTTTTATACATGCACTTTGCAAAAGTGTGTTACAAATAAATGAAAATATAAGTAGCCCTACTTTTTCTATAATTAATGAGTATAAGAGTAATGTAATTGGCACAGTTTATCATACTGATTGGTATAGATTAAAAAACGAACAAGAAGCAATTGATGCAGGTGTAGAAGATATGTTAGATAGTGGTTGTTTATGTTTAATAGAATGGCCAGAAAATGCTATTCATTTACTACCAGCAAATACCTTACATATTTATATAGAAGTGTTAGATGATTTTACAAGAAGAGTGTATGTACCTACTGCAAATGATTAAAACATTACTCGTACCTAAGAGCATTAATAGGATTTAGTTTTGCTGCTTTCATTGCAGGATATAAACCTGCTAATAAACCAACAATAGTACAAATAACTATACCACCTATTACCCAATTCCATGGAATAATAAATCCTGTATTTAAATAAGAAGCAAAAATATTACCAACTAAAATACCTAATACAATACCAAATGCAGCACCCATAAGACTAATTAAAATACTTTCAAATAAAAATTGTGCTCTTACATTTTTACTTTTACCACCAATAGCTTTAATTAATCCTACTTCTCTAGTTCTTTCATTTACTGCTACTAACATAATATTCATTAAGCCAATTGCAGCACCAATTAAAGTTATCATACCAATAGCACCAGCACTACCAGAAATGCCACTTAAAAAACCAATAAACATTTCGGCAACTTTATCACTTTTTTCAATAGCAAAATTATTAGCATTATTAGGAGGTAATTTTCTAACACCTCTAAATGTTGCTGTAGCTTCATCAATAGCCATTTCCATATCTACTACATTTTTAGTAAGTACACCAATTAAAAATGTTGGAGATGCAGTAGTAGATGGTGTTCTTAATACATTGTTGTAAGAAGTAATAATAATATCATCCATTCTTAAAAAACCACTAGAGCCTTTTTCTTTTAAAAGTCCTATTACTCTATAAGGCAAACCACCTACGCTAATTATTTTATCTATACTTCTTTCTGGGTTATTGCCAAATAATGTTTTAGCAGTATTACTACCAATTAAGCAAACATTTCTACCACTTGATACATCTATATTATTAAGGTTTCTACCATGTGTTATAGTGTATCCATTAGTATTTAAATAATTTTCATCGCCACCCATAACAGTAGTTATAGGGTTTGTTTTTTTATTTTCATAATTGCATTCTACTCCACTATTTCCTCTTTTAAAAATACTTACTTGAGCAGGATATTTAAAATTGGCTTTAAAAGATTCGGCTTCTTCTTTTGTAATAAATTTATTCATGTTAGACTTCTTTTCTATCTTTCCTTTCTTTCTTTTTTCTGCATTGCCTCTATCGCCAATTCTAATAGTCATTTCTTTATATCTTATACTAAAAGCATTTGCACCCATTACAGAAAAGCTTTCTTTTAAACTATGTTCCATTGCTGTAATTGCAGTAATAATACCAATGAGAGCCATAATGCCAAATGCAATAATAGCAACAGTAATACCTGTTCTTAGTTTATTGCCTCTTACTGTTCTAAAAGCTAATTGTAAAGTATCGGTTAAAGTCATGAATAATTTTCTATAAGTAAAAATAAAAGCTAAGAAGTTAATCTTCTACTAAAATATTTCCTGTCATTTCTTTTGGAATTGGTAGTTGCATAAAGTGTAAAATAGTTGGTGCAATATCGCCTAATTTACCTGCTTTTACTTTTCCTTTCCAATGATTATCTATTACAAATAATGGTACTAAGTTTAATGAGTGTTGTGTGTTAGGGCTACCATCTTCATTAATCATAAAATCTGCATTACCATGATCTGCAGTAAGTAGTACAGTATAGTTATGTGCTAATGCAGTAGTTACTACTTTTTGTACACATTTATCTACTGTTTCTACAGCTTTTACTACAGCACTAAAAACGCCTGTATGTCCTACCATATCTGCATTTGCATAATTAATACAAATAAAATCTGCTTCTTCATTTTCTAAAGCAGGAATTAGCTTTTCAGTAATTCCTTCAGCACTCATAGAAGGTTGTAAATCGTAAGTTGCTACTTTAGGAGATGGTACAATCATTCTTGTTTCTCCTGCAAATTCTTTTTCTCTACCTCCACTAAAAAAGAATGTTACATGAGGATATTTTTCTGTTTCGGCAAGTCTTATTTGCTTTTTATTATTAGTAGCTAATACTTCACCTAATGTATTATTAAGATTATCGTTTTCAAAAATCACTTGTACATTTTTATAAGTAGCATCGTACTCTGTCATTGTAGTATAATGCAATTGCAAAGGCTGCATATTAAATTCAGGGATACTTTGCTGTGTTAATACTTGAGTAATTTCTCTACAACGGTCTGTTCTAAAATTAAAACAAATAACAGCATCATTATTTTTAATTACAGCATCTGATGCAGTTAGTTGAGCATTAATGATGGGTTTTAAAAATTCATCTGTAATACCAGCTTCATAAGATTGCTGAATAGAGGCTAATAAATCTGTACTTTGTATTCCTTGTGCATGTACTAAAGCATTATAAGCAAGTTGTACACGTTCCCATCTTTTATCTCTATCCATTGCATAATATCTGCCTGTTATAGATGCAATTTTTGCATGAGTATTAGCAATATAATTTTGAATATCTTGTATAAAACCTAATCCACTTTTAGGATCACAATCTCTACCATCTGTAAATGCATGAATAAATATTTTTGTTAATCCAGCTTTATCAGCTACATCAATAATTGCTTTTAAATGATTGATATGAGAGTGTACGCCACCATTACTTACTAAACCTATTAAATGCAATGCAGTATTATTTTCTTTACCATATTGTATAGAAGCTTGTAATTCTTTATTTGTTGCAAAACTTCCATCTTTAATAGCTAAATTAATTCTTTGTAATTCTTGATAAACAATTCTACCAGCACCTAAATTTAAATGACCTACTTCGCTGTTGCCCATTTGTCCATCTGGCAAACCAACAGCTTCTCCACATGCAACTAAAGTGTTATTAGGATATTGATGATATAAAGAACTTACAAAAGGAACATTTGCATTTTGTATAGCATCGGCTTGTTTAATTTTTCCTAATCCCCATCCATCCATGATGATTAGTATAACTTTTTTACTCATAGTGTAAAGCTAAAGTATTTAGTGAATAATTTTTATGAACATATATAAACGAAGCAAAAATATTATAAATGGTTTTGAGATAGTTTTAAATGACTAATACAGTTAAGTTAAAAAATACCATGAATTGGGTATTGTATTAATCATTTTTTTTAAACTAATTGCCAATGATTTAAGACTTTAAAGAATTTTTATTTTTTAAAGGGGGGATAAGGCCAATGACATTTTTGTTGTTGGCTTTTTTATTTTTAATTAAATATGTTTTACATATTCATTAAAGTAAAAACCCTTTATTTTGCAGCCATTAAACTTTAAAAATGGAATATAATAAATTAATTTCAGTTACAGGATTATCTGGTTTATTTGAGTTAATAAGCAGTAAAACAGATGGTGCTATTGTAAGAAGCTTAGAAGATAAGTCAACAAAATTTGTAAGTAACAGAATACATAATTTTTCTCATATAGAAAGTATTGAAGTTTATACTATAAGAGAAAATATAAATTTAATAGATGTTTTTAAAGCAATGCAAGCAAGCAGTGAAACATTACCTAATGACAAAGATGCAAAAGCAGTAAAAGCATATATGGAAAAAGTATATCCAGATATAGATTTTGAAAGAGTATATGCAAGTGATTTGAAAAAAATGGTAAAATGGTTTGGCATTATTAAAAACAATCAAGTAGAATTAAAATTAACAGAGCATCCAGAAGAGTCAGAAACAGAAGCATAATTTAATTTCTACCTAAAAATAATTAGCCACTTTTAGAAGTGGCTTTTTTGTTTGTACATTAGCACAAATATTTTATCAAGTAATGAAGCAAGTTTTTTTTCTTATCCTCAGTATATTTTTATTCAGTAAAATAATTCATGCACAAAAATTTTCTGAACATACACCACAAGCATTGCATTGGGCAGATAGTGTTTTTGCTACTCTTACACCTCAGCAAAAAATTGCACAGCTAATGGTTATTAGGGCTCATAGCAATTTGGGAGAAGAGCATATTCAAAATGTTACAAAACTGATAAATGAATATAATATTGGTGGACTATGTTTTTTTCAAGGCTCTCCTGTAAAGCAAGCTAATCTTACAAATTATTATCAAAAAATTGCACAAACACCTTTAATGATTTGTATAGATGCAGAATGGGGTTTAGCAATGCGTTTAGATAGTGTAATAAAATTTCCTAGACAATTAATGTTAGGTGCTGTACAAGATGCTGCAATAATTTATCAGTTTGGTAAAGTAGTAGGTGAGCAATGTAAAAGATTAGGTATTCATGTAAACTATGCACCTGTTGTAGATATAAATAATAATGCTAACAATCCTGTAATTAATGATAGAAGTTTTGGAGAAGATAAATATAAAGTAGCATTTTATGGATTACAATATATGAAAGGAATGCAGGATAATGGTGTAATGGCTTGTGCAAAACATTTTCCTGGTCATGGCGATGTTAGTGTTGATAGTCATTACGATTTACCAGTTATTAATAAAAGCAAACAACAATTAGATAGTTTAGAATTATATCCTTTTAAAGAATTAATAAAAGCAGGTGTAGGTAGTATGATGATAGCACATTTATATATACCAGCTATTGATACTACAAAAAACTTAGCTACATCATTATCTAAAAAAAATGTAACAGAGCTTTTAAAAAATGAATTAGGTTTTAAAGGCATCACTTTTACAGATGGATTAGAAATGCAAGGTGTAAAAAAGTTTTTTCCAGACGATGAAATTGCTGTGCAAAGCCTTATTGCAGGTAATGATATGCTTTGCTTACCAGAAAATGTACCTAACAGCATTCAAAAAATTTTAACTGCCATTAATGAAGGAAGATTAAGTTGGCAAACTATTAATGAAAGTGTAAGAAAAGTATTAATTGCTAAATATCATTTAGGATTAAATGAACCTAAGGAAATAGATACAACTAATTTGGTAGCAGATTTAAATAAATCTACCAACCAACTTCGTCAAAAAATTAGTGAACAAGCATTAACATTATTAAACTTAACAAATAAAAAATTATTACCATTAAAACATAAAAAGAAAGTTGCTTATGTAGGTATTGGTTTAACACAAACAAACGATTTTGCCAATGCTATTCATGAAGAATATCAAGCTGAAATATTTTTAAGAGATTATAAAGATAGCAGCACATTAACTACATTGAAAGAACAATTGCAAGAGTTTAAAACAATTATTGTTGGGCTACATAATTACAACAGAAAACCTACTAATAACTTTGGATTTAATGATAGTATTTTAAACCTTTTAAATTATTTAGCAGACAAGGAAAATGCTATTATATTTTGCTTTGGTAATCCTTATGCAATTAAAAATATTTGTGCAGCAAAAAACTTAGTTGCTTGTTACGAAGATGATAATATAACAAACCAAGCAGCTCTCAAATTATTGAAGGGTACTATTGTAGCTAAAGGAATTTTGCCAGTAACTGTTTGCGATAATTATTTATTTGGTAGCGGTATTACTTATAATTATTATATGCCTTATGCAACGCCAGAATCAATGGGTATTAGTAGTAATAAGCTAATGATAATAGATAGTATTGCTAATGATGCTATTGAAAAAAAGGCTACATCAGGTTTAGAAGTTTTAGTAGCTAAAAATGGTTCTGTAATTTATCAAAAATCATTTGGCTATACCGATACTACTCATTTACATAAAGTATCTAATAATACAGTTTACGATTTAGCATCTATAACAAAAGTAGCAGCAACTACTTTGGCTATCATGAAATTGTACGATGAAAATAAAATTGATATTAATAAAACAATTGGCGATTATTTAAGTTGGACAAAAGGAACTGATAAAGCAGCAATAAAAATTAAAGATTTATTATTACATCAATCTGGGTTAGTGCCATATATTTCTTTTTATAAAAATGTTATAGATACATTAAACGGAAAGCCATTTGATGGATTTTTTAATAATACACAAAATGAAAACTATCCTTACAAAGTAGCTAATAATATGTATTTAAATAAGCAGTATAAAAATATAATGCTTGATACAATTTTAAAAAGTAATCTTACTAAACCACATCAATATATTTATAGCGATAATAATTTTATTTTTTTAGCATTAATTGCAGAAGCAATTACTACAAAAACTTTAGATGAGTATGTTACTGAAAATTTTTATCAGCCATTAAATATGACGAGTACAGTATTTAATCCAAGCAATCATTGTATGTTACAACAAATAGCACCAACAGAATTAGATACATACTTTAGACATCAATTAATACATGGAAATGTGCATGATGAAGGAGCAGCTATGTTTGGAGGTGTTGCAGGTCATGCAGGTTTGTTTAGTAATGCTTATGATTTAGCACAAATTTTTCAGTTATTGTTAAATAAGGGTACATTAAATGGTAAAAGATATTTAAGTAAAAAAACAATTAAAAAATTTACAGCATATAATAGTTTAATTAGTAGAAGGGGTTTAGGCTTTGATAAGCCAGAAAAAGCCACAGCTACACATAGTAAAACCTATCCTTGTAAATATGCATCATCAAAAACTTTTGGTCATACAGGGTTTACAGGTACTTGTGTTTGGGCAGATCCTACTGAAAATTTAATTTATATTTTTCTTTCTAATAGAGTGCATCCTACAAGAAAAAATATAACACTAAACACTTTAAATATTAGAAGCAAAATACACGATGCTATTTATACGGCAATTTTATAAAAGGAATAAAAAAAGGAGCCAATTGGCTCCTTTTTGTGGTTAGTTTAATTTTTCTACCTGCATATAGTTTAGTTCTACAGGGGTGCTTCGTCCAAATATTTTTACAACAACTTTTAATTTTTTCTTTTCATCATTCACTTCTTCAATTACACCATTAAAGTCGTTAAATGGTCCTTCAATAATTTTAATAGTTTCTCCAACAATATAAGGTTCGCTGATAGAAACACCACCATCATTCATTTCATCAACTCTACCTAACATTTTATTTACTTCATTTTCACGAAGAGAAATAATATTGCCTTTAGAGCCTTTACCATCTGTTAAAAAGTGCATGATGTTAGAGATATTGCTGATGTGTTGTACAATATCATCATTTAATTTTCCTGTTAATACTTCTAAAAATACATAACCAGGAAAATAGTTTTTTTCTCTCATTACTTTTTTACCATTCTGCACTTTATACACTTTCTCCATTGGTAAAAAAACCTGTTTAATAGTTTTTGTCCAACCATTACGAGCAATATCTTTATCTAAATATTCTTTTACACTACGCTCTTTACCACTAACTACACGTAACACATACCATTTTGTACTTTCAGTAGGTTGTTGTTGATTAATAGTATCTTGAGCTGTTATTTCTTCCATCACAATTTTTTAGTTTAATAACTTATAAATCATTTTTAATGTTTGGCTACTTAAAGAGTCCATAGCCCAAATAAGTGCAGTAATAATAAGTGTAGCAACTAAAACAATTACTGTACTTTGTTGTAATTGAAGCCAAGTAGGCCAGGTTACTTTTTCAGACAATTCTTTATAACTGTCTCTAAAGTATGCAGATATTTTATTCACTTGTATAAAGTTTTAAAATTAAGAAACACAATAAAATAGTAGAAAGCTTAAAATAATCATTTTAAGTTTCTTAGCACGGGCACAAGGATTCGAACCCTGATCAAAGGTTTTGGAGACCTCTATTCTACCGTTGAACTATGCCCGTAGAATTTTAAATAATTAGTTAAGTAAAGAAAGGAATACAAGAAAACATTTCTTTGCTTAGAAACTAAAAATTTTATTTAAAAGAACCCTGTTTATATGAAAACTAAAAGCTATTAGCGATTAGCCAATAGCTTTTAGCATATAATCAAAGATAGGCTTTTTATATTTAACTTTTAATAAAAGCTAAATGGCTAAAAGCTGACAGCCTTTCTTATTTAATAATTTCAGTTACCTGACCAGCACCTACTGTTCTACCACCTTCACGAATAGCGAATTTTAAACCTTTTTCCATTGCAATAGGAGCAATTAATGTAACAGTAATACTTACATTATCGCCAGGCATAACCATTTCTGTTCCTTCTGGTAAATGAACTTCTCCAGTTACATCTGTAGTACGGAAATAGAATTGTGGACGATATTTATTAAAGAATGGTGTATGACGACCACCTTCATCTTTACTTAATACATAAACTTCACCTTTAAAATCAGTATGTGGAGTAATAGATTTAGGAGCACAGATAACCATACCACGACGAATATCTTTTTTCTCAATACCACGTAATAATAAACCTGCATTATCACCAGCTTCACCACGATCTAATAATTTTTTAAACATTTCTACACCAGTAACAGTAGAGTTAGATGGTGCTTCTTGTAATCCTACGATTTCAACAGCATCACCAACTTTAATAATACCACGCTCAATACGACCAGTAGCAACTGTACCACGACCAGTAATAGAGAATACATCTTCTACACTCATTAAGAAAGGTAAATCTATTGGACGAGGAGGTAAAGGAATATACTCATCAACAGCTTTCATTAATTCTTTAATAGCTTCAACCCATTTAGGATCTCCAGCTAAACCACCTGTAGCAGAACCTTTGATGATTGGTGTATTATCACCATCAAAACCTCTTTTAGTTAATTCATCACGAACTTCCATTTCTACTAAGTCTAATAATTCAGGATCATCTACTAAATCTACTTTATTTAAGAATACTACTATACGAGGAACACCTACCTGACGTGCCAAAAGAATATGTTCTTTTGTTTGAGGCATAGGGCCATCTGTAGCAGCAACTACTAATATAGCACCATCCATTTGTGCAGCACCAGTAATCATGTTTTTTACATAGTCAGCGTGACCTGGACAGTCAACGTGAGCATAGTGACGATTAACAGTTTGATATTCTACGTGAGCTGTATTAATGGTAATACCACGCTCTTTTTCTTCTGGAGCACCATCAATATCATCATACTTTCTTGCCTGTGCCAAACCTTCTTTAGATAGAATGTCTGTAATGGCAGCAGTTAAAGTTGTTTTACCATGGTCAACATGACCAATAGTTCCAATGTTTACGTGAGGTTTCTCCCTCTTAAAGGTCTCTTTAGACATTTTTATCGATTTTTATTTGTGTTAAAAATTTATAGCTTTTTAGGCTATATTTAAATTATTACTTTAGTAACTTATTTAATTATGTCTTAAAATTCTTAGAGCCGTTGATGAGAATTGAACTCACGACCTCTTCCTTACCAAGGAAGTGCTCTACCACTGAGCTACAACGGCTGGTAGAGTTTGTAGTGAGTGTTTAATTACTTTTCTCACAACATCTTCTCATCTAATACCTAAAAGAACTTTTAACTTTGAGCGGAAGACCGGGCTCGAACCGGCCACCTGAAGCTTGGAAGGCTACCGCTCTACCAAATGAGCTACTTCCGCTTTAAAAACTATTTTAATTATTAAAGCAAATTAAATAAAAATTGTGGGCAGTGGTGGATTCGAACCACCGAAGTCGAAAGACAGCGGATTTACAGTCCGCCCCATTTGGCCGCTCTGGAAACTGCCCCCTTAATTTACTTTAAAAGTATTTATGAGCCACTTGTCGGACTCGAACCAACGACCTGCTGATTACAAATCAGCTGCTCTACCAACTGAGCTAAAGTGGCATTATAATACTATACACAAAGAACTATAACCCTTTTTTCGGGACGGCAAAGGTAATGGAAAACTAATATCAACAAAATTCTTGAAAAGATTTTTTTTGATATTTTCTGATTACTTGAAAAGTTTTACTATAAATCTGCTATCATCTTTTAAATATTTATAGATTTTTGCCAATATTTTTATGATGAAACTTGTTTTTAAACTTCAATATTTTTTATTACTAAAAAGAAAAAAATAATTTTTTACTCCAAATATTTATTAGGACAATTAAAAAACTACTTTAATATAAATAGCTGATTATTAATGCTGTATATTAAAATTTGCGGATAGTTAAATATACTTTAATGCTATAGCAACAATAAATTAGCATAGCATTATATGATAACTTAGCTCTAATTTCGGTAAGAGGATAGAATAAAAATGACTCCATTACAATTACATACAGGTAGCATGATAGATATTTTTTCGGCAAATACCGAAACATCTCTTGAATTGCCATTTATCAATAGTGCTATTAGTGCAGGATTTCCCTCTCCAGCATTAGATTTTATAGATTTAAGTATAGATTTAAATAAACATTTAATTAAAAATCCTGCTGCAACATTTTATGGACGAGTAAAAGGAGTTTCTTTAATTAATGCAGGAATAAATGATGGCGATTTATTAATTATAGACCGAAGTGTTGAACCATCAAATGGTAAAATTGCTGTTTGTTATATTGATGGTGAATTTACAGCAAAGCGTATTAAAATATTGAAGCAAGAAGTTTGGCTTATGCCTGAAAATGAAAACTACCAGTCAATTAAGGTAAGCAAAGAAAATGATTTCTTAATTTGGGGTATTGTTACTCACGTAATTAAAAATGTGTAAAATATGTTTGCTTTAATTGATTGTAATAATTTTTATGCTTCTTGCGAAAGAGTATTTCGTCCTGATTTAAATGGACAACCTATTGTAGTATTATCTAATAACGATGGTTGTGTTATTGCTCGTAGCAATGAGGCTAAAGCAGTTGGTATTCCAATGGGTGCTCCTGCATTTGAATATGAAGAACAATTTAAGCAACATCATGTTCATGTATTTTCTGCCAACTTTGCTTTATATGGCGATATGAGTAATCGGGTAATGACTATTCTTGCAGACTACTCTCCTGAAATAGAAATTTATAGTATTGATGAATGTTTTTTAAAACTACAAGGGTTTAACCATTATTTTAGTTTACAACAATATGCAGAGCAAATACGCCATAAAGTAATTAAGTGGACAGGCATACCTATTAGTATTGGTATAGCACCAACAAAAGCTTTATCTAAATTAGCCAATAAAATTGCCAAAAAATTTTCTGATAAATTAAAAGGTGTTTACATTATTGATACTGAAGAAAAACGTATTAAGGCTTTAAAGTGGCTTAAAGTTGAAGATGTTTGGGGTATTGGAAAACAACATACCAAACGATTACATGCTCAACATGTTTTTACAGCTTACGATTTTACACAACTATCAGACGAGTGGATAAAGAAAAATATGGCCATAGTAGGACTTAGATTAAAATATGATTTACAAGGCAAACCTACTCTTGACCTTGAAGAAACACAAGCTAAAAAAAGTATTGCTACCACAAGAAGTTTTGAAACCAATTATACAGAACTTAAACAACTAAATGAACGTATAGCCACATTTGCAAATTCTTGTGCCGAAAAACTACGCAAACAAAAATCTTGTTGCAACTCATTAATGGTTTTTATTCATACCAATGGGCATAGAAAAGATTTGCCTCAATACAACAGAAATATTGTAGTACAACTGCCTTTTGCTACCAACTCTAGTATAGAGATTGTACAATTTGCTACAAGGGCTTTAAAGCAAATTTTTAAACATGGTTATGCATATAAAAAAGCAGGAGTAATTGTACAAGATTTTACACCTGAAGAAATTGAACAAACAACACTTTTTGAAACAAGAGATAAACGACATATTTCGCTAATGAAAGCTGTAGATAATATTAATGTACAGTTTGGACAACAAAAAATTCGTATTGCCTCTCAAGACCTATCACGTATTTGGAAAATGAGGCAAGAAAAACTATCGCCACGTTATACTACAGCCTTAAGCGATATCATCACTATAAATGTTTAACTATGTGCTTTTATTTTCAGCAATCATCATCAGCACAAACATTGCAACATCGTTTTAATGCAAGTTGTAAGCAGGATAGTTTATTAACTTCATCAATTTATAATGGCTTTCAGTTTCCTAAAACACCTATCATTACTCATCAACATATTAATGAAATTCAATTTTTTTATTGGGGGCTTATTCCTTTTTGGGCAAAAGATAATACTATAAGAAAAAGTACACTAAATGCAAAAATTGAAACCATACACGAAAAACCTAGTTTTAAAAATGTAGTAAATAATAGATGTTTGGTACTAGCAGATAGTTTTTTTGAGTGGCAATGGTTAGATGATAAAGGAAAACAAAAACAACCATACAAACTATCGTTACCTAACAATACACCTTTTGCATTTGCTGCACTTTGGAGTGAGTGGGTAGATAAACTAACTGGCGAAATAATAAATACATACACAATTTTAACAACAGAAGCCAATGAGCTAATGAGCAAAATTCATAACACTAAAAAAAGAATGCCGATAATTATTGATACAGCTAATGAAATAAATTGGTTACATCATGGTAAAATAGTGATGCAAAATAATCAGCTAATAGCTACAGCAGTATCATCAATTTTAGATTGATAATACTGCTGCTGAATAAGTATATTAAACAGTAATTTTTAATGTAAAATTTGCGATAACTTTTTATCTAATGCATCGCCTCTTAAACCTGTAGCAATAATTTTACCAGAAGGATCTATCAATACATTAAAAGGAATACCATCAAACTGATAAATGTTTACTAATGGTGTTTCCCATTGTAATAAATCGCTGATGTGGGTCCATGTAAGATTATCTTTTGCAATAGCATCTATCCAACTTTGTTTATCGCTATCTAATGATACACCAAGTATTGTAAAGTTTTTATCTTTATACTTATTATAAGCATTTACTACATTAGGATTTTCTTGTCTGCATGGTTTACACCAACTTGCCCAAAAATCTACTAATACATATTTACCTTTATAATCACTCAGTTTTACAGTTTTACCATCAGGTGTTTTTAAAGCAATTTCAGGAGCTTGTTTATTTAATAATGGATATTCATTGCCTTTAAGCATAGCAGCAAACTGCTGAATATTTCCATTGTTTTTAAATTTGGTTAAAGCCTTATTTGCTAAGTTTTGCAAATCTTCTAAAGACATGCTTCTTGTAGCCATACCAAGTGCTTGCAAGCATGCAGCAGGGCTTTCTGTTTTATTAACAAAGTTGGTAATAATTGTACTTAATTTTTCCACTTCATTATCTCTTTGAAGAGCATGAAGTGTAAGTGTACTATCATTAGCATTATGCTCTTGTAAAGAGTCTAAAAGAATATAAGCATTTTTTACTTTAGTAAATTGCTCATCGTACTCTGTAAATAAATCTTTTAATGAGCTAGAAGCTTTAGAGCCTTTAATTTCGTAGTTTTTATAATTATTTACATCTAATACAACTTCTATTTCTTTACTATCATTTACCAAAATTACTTGAGGTCCATTATGAATAGTTAATGCAAATAATCTTTCATCTGGTGCTATACCTTTTAAGTTAAAACTATTATTCTTTAAGGTAGCAGAGTCTATTACAATAGATTTTTGTGCACCAAATGGTATTTCTTCTAACATTACTTTATCTGACGAAGCATTCAGTATTTTACCACTTACAGTAAAACTGCCATTTTCTTTTGTTTTACAAGATACAATACTAACTACTGCTATAATAATGAATAAATATTTTTTCATTAATAAAACTTTTTAAAATTGATTGATTCAATAAAGCTATACTAATTTAACTTTAAACATAAAATATTAAGTATAGCAACAACACTTAAAAAGGTAAAGATATTGCTTCGTTAAATATGTAGCATTTTTGTCAATAGGTTTAACAAGAATTTGATAGAATGTTTTTAACAACAACAAAACAATAATACCTTTACACGATTGAAATTTAGTACATGAAAATATTTTTGGCTCAACAGAATTATCATATAGGAAATATTGAACAAAATGTTTCTAAAATTATTGAGGCAATACAGCTTGCTAAAAATGCTGCTGCCGATTTAATTGTTTTTAGTGAACTCTCTGTTTGTGGTTATCCTCCAAAAGATTTATTGGTGTTTGATAGTTTTATCAATAACTGTTATAATGCTATTGAAAAAATAAAACAATATACTGATAATATTGGTGTAATTATTGGCTCTCCTGCATTTAACAATACTAATAAAGGAAAAAAATTATTTAATGCTGCCTACTTTTTATACAATAAAGATGTTAAAGCAGTAATACATAAAACATTATTACCTACTTATGATGTGTTTGATGAATATAGATATTTTGAACCAGCATTTGAATGGAATGTAATTGAATTTAAAGGAAAGAAATTAGCCATTACTATTTGTGAAGATATTTGGAATATTACTGATACTCCATTGTATCGTTTATCGCCAATGGATGAATTAATAAAACAACAACCCAATATAATTATTAATTTAAGTGCCAGCCCTTTTGATTATACACAAATTGAAGAAAGAAAAGCAATTATTAAAGCCAATGTATTAAAATACAAATTGCCACTTGTATATTGTAATGCAGTAGGCTGCCAAACAGAAATTGTGTTTGATGGCTCTAGCCTTGTGTTTGATAAAAATGCTAACTTAATAAAAGAATTTGCTGCATTTAAAGAAGTAGTAGATTTTGTAGAAATTGCAGATGATGATATTTCTGCAAATACCACAAACAATAATTTAGTAATTAATGAAGCATTAATACCACAAACTTTAAATGAGCAATTAAACTTAGATTATATCTACAATGCATTAATAGTAGGCATTCAAGATTATTTTGCTAAAATGAATTTTAAAAAAGCTATTGTAGGTAGTAGTGGAGGTATAGATAGTGCAGTTGTAGTAGCCTTAGCAACAAAAGCATTAGGTGCAGAAAATGTTCATGCAGTTTTAATGCCATCATTATATAGCTCTGAACATAGTGTGCAAGATGCTGTGCAACTAAGTAAAAATTTACAAACTACTTATGATATTATTCCTATTAATACAATTTATGAAAGCTTTTTATCTGCTTTAAAACCTGTATTTAAAGATTTGCCTTTTAGTATTGCAGAAGAAAATATACAAAGCAGGGTTCGTGGAAATTTATTAATGGCTATTAGTAATAAACTTGGCTATATATTATTAAATACAAGCAATAAAAGTGAGTTAGCTACAGGCTATGGCACATTATATGGTGATATGGCTGGTGGCTTAAGTATTCTTGGCGATTGTTATAAATTGCAAGTATATGCTTTAGCAAAATATATTAATAGAGAGCAAGAAATTATACCACAAAATATTATTACAAAACCACCAAGTGCAGAGTTAAGACCTAACCAAAAAGATAGTGACAGCTTACCAGATTATGAGGTTTTAGATAAAATATTGTATCAATATATTGAAATGAATTTAAACCAAACAGCTATAGAAGCTTTAGGGTTTGATAGTAATTTAGTAGCAAAAATTTTAAGGCTTGTAAACATTAGCGAATACAAACGACATCAGTTTTGTCCAATAATTCGTATTAGTCCTAAAGCATTTGGTGTAGGCAGAAAAATGCCTATTGTTGGTAAATATTAATACAACAAAATTTATTAGTGTGCCTTTTCTACAGCTGGTGTGCTATGATGTTCACCTGAATGACCAGGATGATAATCGCCATGACAACGACTAAATAAAACTAAAAAAATAAATACAACTACAAAAGATGAAATGGCAGTTAATGTAAAATTTTTAGAATTGCCTTCTGCATTAGTATGAGACATAAATTGAAGTTTTAATAAGCAGCAAGATATATTTTTTTTAAATAAGTAAGTATTTATTTATAAAAAATCGTAAAACTAAATTGTTCTTATTTTTACACACTAAATAATTAGACTCCTTAGCTCAGTTGGTAGAGCTACTGACTCTTAATCAGTAGGCCCAGGGTTCGAGTCCCTGAGGGGTCACAAAATATTTTTAAAAACTATTTTATTGAATACTAAATTTTAGCTTAAACTTAAAACCTATTATGTATAAAATATTTCTTTTCATTGCTACGCTATTTATTTTTACAAATGCTCATGCTCAAAAAAATAAATTTGATACTACTGTTAAAATAGGTAAAAATGGTTTTAGAATTTTATGTAGTAATAAATCTGCTACAAAAAATACTTTACGTATTAGCCCTATTGGGTTTGAAGAAGTTTTAGACGAAATAAACATAGACATTAAAGGAAAAGTATATGGTGCAGAAATAGACGATTTAAATAAAGATGGCTTTAATGATTTGGTAGTATATATTGTATTAGACGATAAAAAAAATAAAGGCACTGTAATAGCCATTGCATCTGACGAAAATAAAAGAATAATGCCCATTACATTTCCTGAAGTTGTTAGTAATGAAAAACTAAAAAATGGGTACGATGGTAACGATAGTTTTAAATTACTGAATGGTACACTTACTCATAGGTTTGCTGTTATAGATACCACACAAAATACAGAGCAAATAATTATAGCACGTCAGGTACTTTATACTGTAATTAAAGGAGAATATGGCAACTGGAAGTTTAAAGTACAAAGAATTGTAGATATTTTTAAGCAATAAAAAAGCTTTAAAACGATATTTATACAAACTAAAATAAAATTGAATTTTTATTCATAACATTGTAAGAACATAAGTTTAATAATATTTTCAACTATTAAAATAATCACATGAATAAGTTTACAGATACTTGGTATAGCCCATCGTTAGATAAAGAAATGCCTATCGTTTCTTATGGTACTACAGGCTTTGTAGTTTTATTAGTACCTACAGCTGCAGCAGACTATTTAGAGTACGAACGCTTTTTAATGATAGATGCTTTAGCACCATTAATTAATAGTGGTAAATTGAGGGTATTTAGTATTAACAGTATTAATAACGAAAGTTGGCTAAACAATGAAATGCTGCCAGAGCATAAAGCTATTCGTCATAATCAGTTTAATGAATATGTATTTAATGAAGTAATACCTTATATACGCAAAGCTACAAGTGCCGATACTTTTATTTATACAAGTGGTGCAAGCTTTGGTGCATTACATAGTATGAATTTATTTTTAAAACGTCCAGATATTATTAATGGTTGTATAAGTATGAGTGGTGTTTATGATTTAACAGATTATACAAAAGGCTTTTGGGATGAGCAAGTATACTTTAATAGTCCATACCATTACATACCTAATTTAAACGATAGTTGGTATTTAGATAAAATAAAAGCAAGCCATCATATACATATTGCTACAGGAAGTGGAAATTATGAAGACCCAGAAGCAAATAAAAAATTTAGTCAAGTACTTTGGGATAAAGGTATATGGCACGATGTAGATATTTGGGGTCCAGATATTCATCATGATTGGCCTACATGGAGAGCTATGTTACCTTATATTTTAGAAACTAAGTTTTAAAAATACGCAACTTAAAATTTATTAATTATACATCATTAGTAAATAATATTTTTTATTAGCTACTAATTAAAATAGGTACTATGCTTTATTCAATGACAGGTTATGGCAGAGCAGAAATGATTATTGCAGATAAAACATTTTTAATAGAATTAAAATCGTTAAATGGCAAACAGTTCGAACTAAGATTAATGCTACCATCTGTATTAAAACCTTATGAATTTAATATACGTAATTTTTTAAGTGAACATTTAGAAAGAGGTACTATAGAATGTGTAATTAGTATAAAACAAAATGGTACTAATAAACCTGTAGTTATCAATACAGATTTATTAAAAACATATTATACCAGTATTGTAGAAGTAGCTAAAGAGATAAATGCAGATACACAGCAACTATTAACAGCCATTTTAAGACTACCAGATATTGTAGCAAACTCTACAGAAATTATGGAAGAAGAAGAATGGAAACAATTTGCAGTATTATTAGATGATGTAGTAAAACAATTAAATGAGCATAGAAAAATAGAAGGAAAAAGTATAGAAGCAGATTTATTAAACTGTTTAAAAAATATAGATGAACATCAACAAACAATCAAAGAAATAGCACCTCTTAGAAGAAATAAAATAAAAGAAGGACTGCAAAAAATATTAACTGAATATGTAGGAAAAGAAAATTATGATGCTAATAGATTAGAGCAAGAACTAATTTACTACATAGAAAAAATAGATATAAGTGAAGAGCAAGTAAGGCTAACCAATCATTGTAATTATTTTAAATCAATTTTATCAGAAGCAGGAAAAAGTAAAGGCAAAAAACTATCTTTTATTTTGCAAGAGTTTGGCAGAGAAATTAATACTACAGGCAGTAAAGCCAATAATGCAGACATACAAAAAACTGTTGTATTAATGAAAGACGAGTTAGAAAAAATGAAAGAACAAATTTTAAATGTTTTATAAAATAATAAGTAGCATTAATATTGAGTGAATGAAAAAGGTTAGATTAATATATATAACAACAATAATAGTTTTATTAAATTTTTTTACAGCCTGTAATACAATAGATGTATTTGAAAAAACTGTATTT
>CAUJDL010000028.1 GCA_963169635.1 Bacteroidota bacterium | reverse complement strand
AAAAACAAAAAGTAACAAATACTTCATATTGTAAAAACTTTTTTAAAAAGCATAGATAAAATGCTTTATTACTAACAATAAAAGATACGCAACCAAATCATTCAGTTGCTTGCAAATTTCGTCAAATTGTAGCTTTTATTATAAAATATAATCATAAAACGCTAAAATGTTAAAAAAATTATCTATTCAGGTTGTTTATTAACTATTTAATAAGTAACTCATTTCTTACAAATTCTACAATAAATAATCAAGTGTAGAAACATTTTATACAATTAAAGTTTTACTTATTACTTCTTCATCTGTTTATGTAAATTTGCCAATAATCAATAGTAATCATTATTTAATCGCTGTATCTAATTAGCATCATTTATACACTGCAACATGGAATTACAAAACTTAACAGCAATTTCGCCAATAGATGGACGTTATAGAAATCAATTAGCTTATTTAGATAATTATTTTTCTGAATTTGCCTTAATTAAGTATAGAGTAATTATTGAAATAGATTATTTTTTATTTCTGGCTGATAAAAAATTTTTTAAAATATCTGCATCATTAAAGCAACATTTATTACATGTAAAAGAAAATTTTTCTTTAGCAGATGCTACAGCAATTAAACAAACAGAAGCTACCACTAACCACGATGTAAAAGCTGTAGAATATTTTATTAAAGAACAATTAGTAAAAGCTAATGCAGCACATTTAAAAGAATGGGTACACTTTGGCTTAACAAGTCAAGATATTAATAATACTGCTATACCCTTAAGTTGGAAGCATTGTATGGAGTATGAATATTTACCAACTATTACAAATACATGTTATAGCATTAGTTCACTTGCCAAACAATGGAAGCATATTGCTTTATTAGCACGTACACATGGGCAACCTGCATCACCAACAATTTTAGGTAAAGAGTTAATGGTTTTTGTAGAAAGATTGCAAGGACAAATTAATTTATTTTCTTTAATACCTTATAGTGCAAAATTTGGTGGTGCTACAGGCAATTTTAATGCTCATGCAATTGCTTATCCTACTAAAGACTGGATAAAACTTGGTAACGAATTTGTAGATGTACAACTTGGTTTGCAACGCATGCAATTTACTACACAAATAGAGCATTACGATAATCTTGCTGCACATTTTGATTGTATAAAACGCATGAATAATATTTTGATAGATTTATGTAGAGATATTTGGACATATATCAGTATGGATTATTTTAAACAAAAAACAAAAAAAGGCGAAGTTGGTTCTAGTGCAATGCCACATAAAGTAAACCCTATAGATTTTGAAAATGCAGAAGGTAATTTAGGAATTGCCAATGCTTTATTAGAACATTTATCTGCTAAATTACCTATCAGCAGATTACAAAGAGATTTAACCGATAGTACTGTATTAAGAAATATTGGTATGCCAATAGCACATACAATGCTTGCTTTAAAATCTTTAGAAAAAGGATTGCAAAAATTAGTGTTAAACGAAGTAGCTATACAAAAAGATTTAGAAAATAATTGGGCTGTAGTTGCAGAAGCTATACAAACAATTTTAAGAAGAGAAAATTATCCAAACCCTTATGAGGCTTTAAAAGATTTAACAAGAGGTAATCATGCAATTAATAAAACAACTATTCATCAATTTATAGATACACTTGCAGTAAACAATAACATTAAAAAAGAATTAAAGAAAATAACACCACAAAATTATACAGGTGTACAACCAAAATATTAATATAGTTTTTTACTGTATTATTTTTTGAATACTGATAAGTTTACCTTCTTCATTCATACCTTGAATATGAACTATAAACTTTTTAGTAATATCATTATTGGTAAAAGGTAATTGTATTGTTCTGTTTTTTGCATCAAGTATTACATAAGGATTCCAATATAATGTAGTACGAATATCTTTTAAATTTTTTAGTGCTGGGTTTTCATCATAATTAGGTGTAAAATATTCTCTAGTTATAGTATAACCTGCAATTTTTTTATTGTCTAAACCTTTTGTATTCATGGTGTTGGTGTTTTTACCTTTTCTAGTGTAAACAGCAATTGCACCAGCAGAGCTTGAACCTCCTACACCACCTAAGAATGGTGGTTTAATAACTTTAATATAAGCTATATCGCTTACATTAATAGTTTGTATAGCATCTGCATCTACCAACATTTCATTTAAATAAATTCCAGGCTTGCCACCACGCCACATAATAGAAGGAGGTGTTGTAGTAGTATTAATCATTAACCCTGCTACTTTACCTTCTAAGTAAGATATAATACTAATTGCCCCTAAAGCCATTTGGTCATTTTCTACATCAAACTGTATGGCTTCGCCACCTTGAAAAAAACCAGAAGTATATTCTTTATCTAATTTATCTACAGGTTTTAAAATTTTGGTAGATACAGCTACTTCATCTAAAGTGGTAGTTTTTTTAAAATTATCAATAGCTTTTTGTTGCTCCCAAAGTTTTATTCTTTTTGCTAAACCAATAGTATCGTTTAAATTATTATTAATGAAAGCTACATCTAAATTAATTTTTGTTTGTGCAGGTAATAAATGATTATTAAAATTTATGGCTGTAATATTGGCTAACTCTTTGTTTTTATTAAATTGATAAAAAGCTGCAACAGTATCGAAGAAGATATAATTTTTTTGTAAAAAACTTCCATCAGCTTGTAAAGGCATTGATAAAAAACGAGTGATAGAATCTTTAGTTCTTAAAAATACATTCATACTTTCTGCTTCTCTTAATTGCGATGGTTTAGCACCAAAAACATTACCAGCAATAGCTATATAAGCAGAGTCTTTAGGATAAGTAATTTTAGGTAATTGATTTTGAGCAATAGCTTTCCAATTAATTTTTCTCCAACCATGTGTAAGCATTACTAAATCTAAAAATTGTTTTGTACTATCTGCATTGTTTGCAAAATAAAACATAGGGTTATGTACATAACCTTTAATATCACTTGTTAATAATAAAGAAGAAATAATATCTTCATTAGGTGCATTAGTAGCATCTGCATCTGTAATTGCTACAGAAACATTAGAGGTAACTTCATCAGGAATATTAATTTCTAAAAAGTTTTTAGCTCTTGCTGAAAAGTTAGGTTTAAAAATTCTTGCACTAACAGGCGATTCGTAGTTATCATTTTTTACAAAAAATATTCTTTCTGCAATGGGTTGCCAATTTGCATTAAACACTGTTATTTGTAAAATACCAGAAGGCAAATTAATAATAGGAATTTCTGCATTAGCAGTTGTAGTATTTAGTAATCTTACATTGCTTCTATACACCATATATTTATGCATAGTTGCTACTACTCTTAAAATTTTTAATTCATTTGGTACAGAAGCATGTCTGTTAAATTGAATAGAAAGCTTATCATAATTATTTGCTACTTGCATAGTAATACCTTCTTGCAATGCAGTAGGCAAGGCTGTTGTATGATTTATTTTCCAATCATCTACCCATTTTACTGTATAGCTTTCTCCTTGTTGAGGTGTAAATAAAAAACTACCCATACCATCATGTGCAGATGTAATAGAATCAATCATTTTTCCTTGTTGATTATAAATAGCTCCTTTAACACTAACAGGAAACCCATTTTGTGTAACTGCTTTAAATGCTACTTTATTTATTAAGTTATTAATTAAGTTGCCACCTTCTGGAAAAAATTGTAACGAAACTGTAGGTAATTTTTTGGTAGATTTATTTTGGCTGTTAGCCTGTATTATTGAAATAGATTTTTTGTATAAAAATGCACTGTCAAAATTTAGCATCCATGAGGTATATGCTTTAATATAAATTGTATTGCCTTTATAATTTGCTGGTACTACAAACATACCTTTTGCAGACGATAAAATAATAGGTGCTGTAAAATGTTGTAATACATTACCTGCACTATCTGTAAATGCTGCATAAAAATTTTTACTAATGTTAGAGCATTCAGTTGCTGCTGCTAAATATGCTTTAAACCAAACAGTTTCGCCAGGTAAGTAAGATGCTTTATCGTAGTGAATAAAAATTCTTTCTTCCTGATAATCTGAGGTATAAACCTGTAAGATTGAGTCTGGTTGTGCTAATAAATTATTATGTAATAATAAAGAAGCAATGATAATTAGTAAATAACGAAGCATATTTATATTAGTATGTAAAAAAATCTTTTCAAAGTTGCACTACAACTTGTTGAAAAAAAAATTTATACCTGATGATAAATATAAAAAAAACAAAAAATTTATCTTACTACTTCTACAATTTTAGTAGCAGGTAAATTTGCATTACGCATAGATATGTTACGTACTACTTTAGCAGTAACTTCTCTAAATGCTTCTTTAGAAATTTCATCGTTGCCTATCATAGCAGGAATACCTTCATCGCCACCTTCTCTAATACTTTGTATTAATGGTATTTGTCCTAAGAAATTCAGGTTATATTCTTCTGCCAAAAATTTACCACCTTCTTTTCCAAAAATGTAATATTTATTATTAGGTAATTCTGCAGGTGTAAAGTATGCCATATTTTCTATGATACCTAAAATTGGTACATTAACTTGTGTTTGTCCAAACATAGCAACACCTTTTTTAGCATCTGCAAGAGCAACAGGTTGTGGTGTAGTAACTATTACAACACCAGATACAGGTACAGTTTGTATTAATGTTAAATGTATATCACCAGTGCCAGGAGGCATATCAATAACTAAATAATCTAATTCACCCCATTCTACATCTCCTACAAATTGTTTAATAGCACTACTTACCATAGGACCTCTCCAAACTACAGCACTTTTTTCATCAACTAATAAGCCAATACTCATTAGTTTAATACCATGCTTTTCTAATGGTACAATTTTTCCTTTTCCATCTACTTCTTTCATCATTGGTCTTACACCTCTTACACCAAACATAATAGGTACACTAGGACCATAAATATCAGCATCCATTAAACCAACTTTTGCACCACTTTCTGCAATAGCTAATGCAAGGTTAGCACTCACTGTACTTTTACCAACACCACCTTTACCACTAAATACTGCAATAATATTTTTTACTCCTTTTAAAATATTATCTCCTTGCAAACGCTTAGTAGTAGTTTTTGCTGTAAAGTTGATATGTATTTCAGCATCTTTATTAACCATTGTTTTAATAGCATGTTCACTATCTGTACGCATTTTATCTTTTAATGGACAAGCTGGCGTTGTTAATACAATTGTTAAAGAAACTTTATTGCCATCTATTACAATATCCTGCACCATATTTAACGATACAAGGTCTTTACCAAAATCAGGATCTTGTACTGTACTCATTGCACTTATAATTGCTGCTTCTGTCATAATAACTGAAAGTTTTTGTTAAAAAAACAATAGAACGGCGAAGATAAAACTTTCAATGGTTTATTTTGTTATTGTTTAAAAGCTCATTTGTGAATAAAGGAAATTAAATTGCAACTTTTGTAATGAAATATATGATAGTATTTGAGCTGATGAATGTTAATGATTAATTTAAAAGCATGAAATATAAACTACATAAATTTTTATTGATAATAATTACTTTTTTATTTTTTATTAGTAAAGTAAATGCACAACAACAATATCATAAAGACAGTGTAGTACAATTATATGGTGTTATAATGACTGCTGATAGTTTAAGAGCAATTGGTGGTGCAAGTGTAATTGTAATGGATAAAGGCAGAGGTACAATAACCAATAATGATGGTGTATTTAGTATAGCAGTTTTAAAAGGCGATAAGATTACATTTTCATGTGTTGGTTTTAAAGATAAAATAATAGAAATACCACACAGCTTAAAAGAAAGCCAATATAGTGTAATACAATTAATGATAAATGATACTGCTTATTTACCTGCTACAATTATACGTAGCAAACCATCAAGAGAGCAGTTTGAAAGAGATTTTGTAAATACTAGCATACCAGATGATGCTTATGAAATTGCTCGTCAGAATACTGATGAAGCAAAAAGAAGAATTTTAATTAATAGTCTTCCTCCAGATGGCAGAGAAGCAGTAAATTATCAATTACGCCAACAAGCCAATAAATATTATTATACAGGCCAATTGCCACCTATGAATATTTTAAATCCTATGGCATGGGCAGAGTTTATTAAAAGCTGGAAACGTGGCGATTTTAAAAGGAAAAAAAATTAATTGTTTTAAATTCCATTCTTTCTACTAATACATTTTACTAATTTACAATATACCCTTTATTGGGTATTTATTGCATTTTGTTGTAGTATATTTTTGGAAAAAATTAAGATGAAGCAATTTCAATTGGTTATTCTATTATTACTATTTACTACACTCAGTAATGCTCAAAAAAAATATGCTGATGGTTTAATAGATTTAGAACCAGAAGGTATTACAAATGTTATTACAGACATAGCCATTAGTCCAGATAATAAAACATTATTTCTTGCAGGTGCTTATAATAAAGCCTATTTGTTTGATATATCTGAAAGAGGAAAAACAAAACAAATATGGAAGAATTTAAATTTAGTTGGTATGAAATCTGGTGCTACAGCAAGATTTAGTGAAGATGGAAAATATATTTTAATGAGAGGCATTTTTAGTAGTAGTACTAAAATTAGAACAGTACAGTTTTCAAGTCGTCCAAAAAGTTGGCAAGGAAAAGATGATGTATGTGTTTTAGATGCTAGTAATGGAAAAGTATTATTTAACTCATCAAATGCTTATGCTATCAGCATTGCAAACAATACACTATTTATCAGCGATGAAGAAGGTTTTAAATTTATTTCTTTACCAGAAGGTAAATTAATAAAAAATGTAGCATTAGAAGATAATGAATATGCAGCAATAAGCCCTTCAGGAAAATATATAGTAATGAGTTGGGATGCTGATAAAAAAGATTTTAAAGATATAGCCTCAATTAAAAAAAGAAGAACAGAATTAAAAAATGCTTATCGTGCAAAAAAATTATTAGTTATATATGATGCTACAAATTTGGAAAAACCTATTGCTTATAGTGATGATGAAATAGATGTAGTAACAAATATGCAGTTTAGTACAGATGAAAAATTTGTATATCTGCAAATGCAACTTGCAGGAGAAGAAAATATGAATTCGCCAGAACGATTTATTTATAAAAGAGTACAAATTGCTGATGGTGTAATTGATAAAACATTTGGTATTAATGGCAATTTTTGTAAAACAAATTTTACTACAGGCAAAACAAGTAGTTTAGTGGCTGGTGGTAATATAGGATTATTAAAACAGGCTCGTGTACAAGACCTAAATAACACACAAGATTTTGCTTATTTTGAAAGCAGGTTTAAGCTCTTTAAAAACTCTACACTTTATTCTCCTGTTGCTTTATCATCTCATAACAATATTGCTTATCTGTATTATGAAAAACAATTGTTTGAGTGGGATTACAGTATTTTAAAAAAATATTTTAAAAGTGGCTCACTTGCTTCTGACGATGAGCTTACAGAAAAAGCAATTAATATGTTAGATAATACATTAGAAGATGTAAATAGCAAATTATCTAAAGACATTAAGAAAGCCAATATTAATGGAGATTATATAATGGATATTACTATTGCTGGTCCAAAAGGTAATGTAGCTACCGTATTTTGCGAAAGTGATGAGCAAACAAATATCCCTATGCAAAATGCTTTAAAAGATTTAATTAAAAAGTATCAGTTCGATGTTGGACTTTCTAAAGAAAAAAGAATAAAATTCAGATATACATTTCAACTTTAAAAATTTTAAAATAAAAAAACAAACATCATGAAAAAAATAATCTTAGCACTTTTTGTAGTGCTATTAACAAACATCAATACTTATGCTCAAGATGAAATGAAATCAGCTTGGGAAACAAAATTATCGCACAAAACAGGCATTAATGAATTAGATGAAGAAGCTGGCATTATTGTAAGTAGCAACGATAGAGAAATTAGTGTAATAGATGCTAATACAGGCAATGTAAAATGGCGTAATAATTTTAAATCATTATGTAATGGCATCATGAAAAAAGTAGATGAAAGAATATTAATGTCTGAAGCAAAATGTATTTTTTTATTTGATAGAAAAGGAGGAAGAGACCAAATGGCTATTATAGATGTAAATGAAGGTAAAATGCTTTGGAGTAGCGATAAATATGAAGGTGTAACAGCAGGCTCTATTGCATATATACCAGAGTTAGGCATGTTTGCTATTGCAGGTAAAAAAGCTTTTCACATGATTAAAGCAAGAACAGGAGAAGAAATTTGGGAAACACAAGGCTTTAAAGGTGCTTTAGCAAGATATGTTTATAGTGCAGCAGATAATACAATTACTGCATTAAACTACAACCCTGCAGCTGCTGGTGAAGGTGTAATTGGTGGTTTTGGAAAATTGTTAGCAGGCTTTGGTGCTTTTAAATCGCAGCTTACAAAATTTAGTGTAAAAAATGGAGATATTATTTGGCAAACAGATATTAAAGGAGCAGTAGAAAAAGAAATTGCAACAAGAAAAATTATTGCCAAATTAAGAATTATAGATAATAATAAAATTATGCTAATAATGCAAGGCTTACAAGTGTACGATTTTAATAATGGAAGTTTATTATGGGGAGTTTCGCATAGTGAAGAAGTTTTAAAAGAAGTTAAAAGAGGCATACCATCTGGTTATTCTGGTTCTAAATTAGTTAGTAGTGCTGTTTATGGTGCAGTAGCAGATCCTTTAATTGATGGTAACGAAGTATATGTATTTGATATGAGTAGTAAAAAAAATCAGTATGTAAATAAATATGATCTTAATACGGGTAAATTAATTTGGAAAAGTAAAGAACTAAAAAAATTAACCATTGCACCTAATTTATATAAAGTAGGTAATAGAATTATTATACAAATTGGTGGTTGGGCACAAGTACAAGGTATTGTAGAAAATAAAAGTCAGGATTATGGATATGGTAGTATATCTACTTATAAAAGAGTAAAATTTTATAAAGAGTTTAGCCCATTTGGTATAGAGGCTTTAGATGCTACAAATGGAGAGTTAGTTTGGCGTAGTGAGCGTTTTTCAAAAGGAGTAACAAATGCATTTATACATGAAGGAGATTTGATGGTAGCAAGTGGTAAAGAACTTTATAACTTAAATCCAGACGATGGTAAAGAAAAATATTCTGTAAATGTAAAAGGCGATGATATTAAAGAAACTGAACAAATTTTTAAATTGGGAGATAATGCAATTATAGTATGTACAAAAGGTGTAAGTAGTTATACAATTATTGATGGCAAAAAAAATTGGACAGTAAAAACAAAGAAAGGAGATTTAACAACAGTAAATAATGGTATGGCATTTTATACTACAACAAAAAATGATTATGTAGTAATTGATTTATCTAACGGAAAATATACTACTTACGATGCTCGTAAAGATTCTGATAGTGAAATTTATGAAGATGGACAATACATTATTGTATTTGAAAAAGATAAAGTATCTAAGCTAATCACTAAATAATTTTATTAATTTATTTTATTAAAAACTGCTGAATTTTTTCAGCAGTTTTTTTATTGTTGAAAGTGAAAAATAACAATGAATGATGATTTGAAAAATGCTAAAAAAAATCCCGATAAATAAATTTATCGGGATAACAACAACTAAAACAAATTTTACAATTATTCAACTATTAAAATACTAATCAGGTTTTTTGCCATCTAAAAAAGTATTGATAGTAGAAATTTGTGTATTATCATTCTCGTCTTTATTTACCGTGTATTTGCTGTAAAAACTATCTACTGATGCAAGTGTATTGCCAAACAATTCCATGTTGCGGCGAATGTAAGCTGGTACAGCATCAAACTCATTACCAATCTCTGAGGCAGTGTTAACATTGAAAGGCAGATTACGTAATTTCTGAATCCTTTCAGCTGCTTTGCGTTTTTGTTCTTCTGCATCGTCTAGCATAGCTGGTTCCTCTGCAGATAAATTAGCAAAAGATTCATGTTGAGCCCTCACTGTTTGTTCATTCGCCGCTTCTGGATTTTCACTTCTTACTACTAATTTCATTTCAAGCTCCGGTAGCTCTTCATTGTTGTCAGTAGTTGAAGTTGGCTCCATAGAATGTCCGGACATTTGCGATGGCTTTTCATATTCAGGTTCTTCTGCATAAATATTGGATGGCTTAGTAAGCATTCCATTTTGTGTGGTTTGCTGATTATTTTCTGCTAAAGACTGTGTATTTTCATTAGAAGCTATAGGAGTTGTAGGAATATTAACTTCTCCTGTAATTTCTGTACTTAATTCAAAACGCAAAATAGGTGTTTCTTTTACATCTTCATTATGTTCTTCATTGCTATGTGAAGTACTGGTGGAAAAGTCGTACACCATTGGATCATTATCTAAAGATTGTGTTGCAAAAATTTCTTCTTGTATATCATTTAACTTAGGTGCATAAGGGTCTTTATCTTCTAATGGTAATGATTGTTGAATTGGTTTTGGTACTTCTAATTTTTGTTCATCATTAGTTTCACCTAAAGTCATTACAATTTTTGCTGGTTTTACTTCAGGTTTTTTTTGTTCTACTGGTTTTGCAAATGGGTCTTTAGCATCAAAGCCTGTAGCTACTAATGTAATTCCAATTTTTGCACCTAAAGAATTATCGTATCCTGTACCAACAATTACATCTGTATTTTCTCCTGCTTGTAATCTTAAATAACTATTAATAATTTCTAATTCATCCATTGTACATTCATCATCACCTTCTGCACTATTAATATTTATTAAAATCCATTTTGCACCTTTAATATCGCTATCGTTTAGTAATGGAGAGTTTAATGCTTCTTCAATAGCACGTTGTGCTCTATCTTCTCCTTCTACTTCTGCTTTACCTAAAATAGCTACTCCTCCATTTTTCATTACAGTACATACATCTGCAAAATCCACAATGATATGTCCACGACTATTAATAATATCAGTTATACATTTAGCAGCTGTAGATAAAATATTATCTGCTTTAGAAAAAGCTTCTCTCATTTTTAAATTACCATATTGCATGCGTAATTTATCGTTGCTAATTACTAATAATGTATCTACTAATGGTTTTAATTGTTTAATACCTTCTTCTGCTTGCTGCATTCTACGTGGACCCTCAAAAGCAAAAGGAGTAGTAACAATACCTACTGTAAGAATACCTAAATCTTTACAAATTTTTGCAATAATTGGTGCACCACCAGTACCTGTGCCTCCACCCATACCTACAGTAATGAAAGCCATTTTAGTATTTACTTCTAATATGCGTTTTATTTCTTCTAAACTTTCTTCTGTAGCTGCTTTACCAACTTCTGGGTTTGCACCTGCACCAAGACCTTGTGTAAGGTATGGACCTAATTGAATTTTGTTAGGTATTTTACTTTGTTCAATTGCTTTAGCATCAGTATTGCAAATAATAAAATCTACGCCTTCTACATCTTGAGAAAACATAAAGTTTACTGCATTGCTTCCACCACCTCCTACACCTAAAACTTTTATTATAGATGATTTTTGTTTAGGCAAATCAAAGTGTATCATAATTTATTTAATTTAATGGGTTATGAGAATTTTTAATTAATGGTTAGTAATATTTGGGGTTAAATAGATTTATCGTTTTCATCTTTAAATAAATCAATAATATTCTGTTTTAGTTTAGTACCAATACTATCCCAGAATCTTAATTTTTTAGCACGATAAGTTATATCAATAGATTTATCTTCTTCTTTACTTAATTTATCTTCTTCTTGTTTTTCTTTTAATGTATCCGGAACTTCTACTTTTTTAAATTTTTCTGTAAACTCTTTATATTGATGTTCATAATCGTTATAACCTTTTAATATTAAACCTAAACAAGTTGCATACATTGGTTTCTTTAATTCTTCTATATGATTAGGTGCTAAATGCTCTGTAGGCAAACCAATTCTTGCATTTAAACCAGTAGCATATTCTGTTAATTGTATCAAGTGTTTTAATTGAGAGCCACCACCAGTAAGTATAATACCACCATTTAATTGCTTACCATCTAACCCTACTTGTTTTAAATGATAAGTAACAAAATCAAAAATATCTTCCATTCTTGCTTGTATAATTAATGCTAAATTTTTAACACTAATTTCTTTTGCTTGCATACCTTTTAAACCAGGAATAGTAATATATGCATTTGCATTGGCAACATCTGCTAATGCACTACCATATTGCACTTTCATAGCTTCTGCTTGTTGTTTTAAAACACCAAGACCTTTACGTATATCTATAGTAATATTTTCTCCACCAATAGGAATTACTGAAGTATGTTTTAAAATACCATCATGAAAAACTGCTAAATCGCTAGTACCACCACCAATATCTAAAATAGCAACGCCAGCTTCTAAATCTATATCAGACATAACAGCACTTGCACTTGCTAATGGTTGTAATACTAAATCTTTTGTAACAAGATTACTTCTTTCTACAGCTCTTTTAATATTTTTTATTGCAGTAATATCGCCTGTAATAATGTGAAAGTTTGCACCAACTTTTACACCATTATAACCTACAGGTTGTTTTATGTTTTGTAAATTATCTACATAAAACTCTTGCGGTATTACATCAATAATTTGATCTCCTGCAGGAATAAATGTTTTACGCTGATTTTCTATCAACACATCAATCTCTGATTGTTGAATTTCATTTTCATGATCTTGTCTTACAATATCGCCTCTGGTTTGTAAACTTTTAATATGCTGACCTGCAATGCCAACATATACTTCACTAATTTCTAATTCAGGATTACTGTTAAAACAATTTTGTAAAGCTTGTTGAATGGCTTTAATCGTAAGGTCTATATTTAAAACCTTACCATGTTCTACACCATTACTATTGGCTCTGCCAAAGCCAAGAATTTCTAACTTTCCAAACTCATTTTTTCTACCTGCTATTACAGCAATTTTAGTTGTGCCAATATCGAGGCCTACGATAATTGGAGCTTCTTTTTGGTTCATAGATATTTGTTTTGTTGTTGTTTAAAATTGTTTTTAGTTATTTGCATTATTGCTTTTTTAATATTGCTTTGGGTTGTTTATTTTCTGTTGTTAATGTTATTGTATTGGGTATTTTATTTTCCTTACTTAATATGCTATCTTCTGTTATTGTTGGTACTGTTGGTATTACTCCTTTCTTTATACCTATTACCTGATTACTATATTCAATATTTAATTGTTCGTATTTATTAATACCATTTTGTAACCATGTACTTTTATAAAATGCAAATAATCGGCTAAACTTTTTTTCTATATCATCTGCATTTCCTAATGTTACAGTTTGATTGCCTAATACAGGAATCATTTCAAAACTTGCATTAGGTAATATATTAATTTGTGCTACCTGAGCATTCCAAAAACTATCTGCATGTATAAACTTGCCAATTTTAATTACATCTTTCATTAATAAACTATCTGCATAGGTTTGTACTTTATCTGTTGAAAAGCCTGTAAATACAGGTACTCTAGCAGAAAACTTATCACTCAAAGGCAAAATATTTGCTGCAGTATCTACATAAAAAGAACTTCCTTGAACAGTAAAAACTCTTGCTATTGGCTCTCTTTCTTTAATATTTACTATTAACTCTTTTTGATTATTAAAAAATAATTCTGCATTTTTTACCCAAGGGTTTTTATCAAGAATATTTTCTAATTTTCTTAAATTAATGTTAGCTATTTCTTTACCTATTAGTTTACCATTACTATTCAAAATATTTAATACATCTTTTTCATCTATAAAAACATGTTCTTCAACTCCAGCACTCTCAATAACAATGTTGGTGCATTTATTTTTATTTTTTTGTTGCATAGCAGCTCCTAACAGCACAATAGTTGCAATACCTGCTGTAATCCAAAATATTTGTATGAGCCTTTTCTTCAACATAAATTTTTACACTTACTAGTTTGCTAAAATTTCTTTAATAGGATTTACCAATACATCAATATCTCCTGCACCAGCCATTACTAATAATGGTGGTTTGTGCATATTTACCCACTGTTTAAAATCTTCTTTAGACAACACTTGTTTTTCTTTTAATTGCATTTTATTTAAAATCATTTCGCTGTTTACACCATTTATAGGCAACTCTCTTGCAGGATAAATGGGTAATAAAATAACTTCATCTGCTAAATCTAAACTTGCTGCAAACTCGTTGGCAAAATCATTTGTTCTGCTATACAAATGAGGTTGAAAAGCCAACACTGTTTTTCTATTTTTGAAAATACTTTTTACACCAGTAATTAATGCTCTTAACTCTTCTGGATGATGAGCATAATCATCAATCAACACAGTATTTTCATTTTTAATGATGTATTCAAATCTTCTTTTCACTCCTTTAAATGCTGCTATTGCTGCAATAATTTTATCGTCTTGAATGTTTAAATATTTTGCTACAGTAATTGCTGCTACTGCATTTTCAATATTATGTAAGCCACCCATGTGCAATACAATATTTTTTATTGTCCATTCTTTAGCTACAACATCAAACACATAACTTTCATTTTCTACTTGTATATTATTGGCATATACAGTTGCTTGATTATTTTGAAAACTATAAGTAAAATGATGTGTAGCATTTAACTCATGAGTTCTCTTTAAACCATATTTAGTAACCAAACATCCATTAGGTTTTACACTATTTGCAAACTGTATAAATGCTTCTTCTAAAGCTTGTGCATTGCCATAAATATCTAAGTGATCTGCGTCCATTGCAGATATTACAGCAACATTTGGTACTAATTTTAAAAAGCTTCTATCATACTCATCAGCTTCTACTACTACAGTATTTTGTTGGTTAGTACTTTTTGCTTCTTGTGCCCAAAAATTTGTTTGATAGTTTGCTGCAATGCCACCTAAAAAAGCATTACAACCAAAACCACTATGCCTTAAAATATGAGCAATCATTGTAGTAATTGTTGTTTTGCCATGTGTGCCACCAACACATATATTAAAAGAACTTTCAGTAATCCATTGCAAAACATCGCTACGTTTTACTACTTTATAATTATGTGTAGTATAATACACCAACTCTTGATGCTCTTTAGGAATGGCAGGTGTATAAACTACTACATCTACATTTTTAGGAATAGCATTAACATCTTCTGTATAATGTATTGCTATACCTGCTTCTTCTAAGGTTTGTGTAAGTTGAGTTTTAGTTCTATCATAACCAGCAACTGTACAACCTTGTGATTTAAAATAACGAGCCAAAGCACTCATGCCAATGCCACCAATGCCAATAAAATAAATGTTTTGTATGTTATTTAATTCACTCATGAATAGATGCTATAATTTCTTTTACAATTCTTTCATCTGCATTTTTAATTGCTAATGAAAGCATATTTTGTTTAAATATTTTTTGTTGTTCTTCGTTGTTAGATAATTCAATTACTGTTGCTACTAATTTTTCTTTTACCTCACAATCTGCAATCATTAATGCTGCATTTTTATCTACTAAATATTTTGCATTTACAGTTTGATGATCTTCAGCAGCAAAAGGGAATGGCACAAAAACTGTTGGTTTTGCTGTAACACATAATTCTGTAACAGCCATTGCACCTGCTCTGCTTATTACTATATCTGTAGCAGCATAAGCCATTTCCATTTGTGTAATAAAATCATTGCACCAAATATTTTTTTTATGTTGAGCAATAGCTTTAAAAGTTGCAGCTGTTGTTTTACCTGTTTGCCAAATCAATTGTAAATTGTTTTGCTCAAACGCATCAATATGCAATGCAATAGCTTCGTTAATGCTTTTTGCACCAAGGCTTCCACCAACAACTAAAACTGTTTTTTTATTTTCGTTTAGTTTAAAAAACTGTAAGCCATCTGCTTTTGTAACATTCATTTGAGCTATTGATTTTCTTACAGGATTTCCAGTAATAACAATTTTATTTGCAGCAAAAAACTTTTCCATTCCTTCACTTGCAACAAAAATTTTGGTAGCATTTTTACCTAACATGATATTGGCTTTACCAGCAAATGAATTGCTTTCATGAATAAAAGTGGGTATGCCTTTTGTTTGTGCATACTTTAATACAGGAAATGTAGCATAACCTCCAACACCTATAACAGCATTGGGTTTAAAAGCATTTATTATACTACGAACTTGTATAAAACTTTTTATCAGTTTAAATGGTAAACCAATATTTTTTATCAAAGAACTTCTATCAAAACCTGCTATATCTAATCCTTTAATTTCAAAACCTGCCTGAGGAATTTTTTCCATTTCCATTTTACCCTTTGCACCAATAAATAAAATTTGTGCATTGGGTAATTGTTGTTTTAAAGCATTAGCTATTGCAATAGCTGGAAAAATATGACCTCCTGTACCACCACCTGCTATTATAAATTTTAACTCACTCATTTTTCCTTTTAATACTTTTAATTGCTTCTATTATTTTTATTGTAACTACTTTTCATCATTACATTTCAATTTTTATACAGTAGTTACTGGTTTATTTTCTTCATTATTTACTGGTGTTATTATAGGTTCTTTACCTTCTAACTGCTCTACATTTCTTGCAACACTTAATATGATACCAATAGCAATACAAGTAAAAAAGAATGAGCTGCCACCCATACTTACTAATGGAAGTGTAACACCTGTAACTGGTAACAGATTTACATTTACAGCCATATTAGCTATTGCTTGTATTACTAAAGTAAAACTTAATGCTAGTGCTAAAAATGCACCAAAAGCATAAGGGCATCTTCTAAAAATGTTGATGCTTCTAAATAAAAATATCAGGTAAATAAAAATGATAAATGCACCACCTAACAACCCATACTCTTCTATAATGATAGCATAAATAAAATCGTTATAAGCTTGTGGTAAAAAGTTTTTTTGCTCACTATTACCTGGACCACTACCTACTAAAATACCTCCTTTAGCAATAGCAATATTTGCTTGTTGTACTTGATAAGGAATTTCTGCATCAGATGCATACATATAATCTTGTACACGACTTACCCAAGTACCAAAACGTCCAACAGATTTTAATTTTTCAGCAACTACAGGTTTCTTTTTTTCAGCAGTTGTACTATTATCATGTGTTAGCCAAGCTACAGAAACAATAAATAATACGGGTATTAATGCAACTAAAATAGTAAGTGCAATATGTTTTAAACTAACTCTACCAATAAACATTAATAATAATGAAATAGCACCTGTAAGTAAAGCTGTACTTAAGTTTGCAGGCATTATTAATGCACAAGTAATAAATACAGGAATGATGATTGGTAAAAATCCTTGTTTAAAATCTTTAATAGTGTCTTGCTTTTTACTCATTATTTTAGAGATGTAAATAAAGAGAGCCAACTTAGCAACATCACTAGATTGAATAGTCATATTAATAACAGGCAACTTAATCCATCTGCTACCTTCATTAATACTTGCACCAAAAAATAATGTATATAATAATAATGGAATAGAGATATAAAAAAAGAAGGAAGCTATTCTTAAAAAGAAAGTATAATTTACCAGATGTACAAAATACATAACAGCTAACCCTGCTATGGTAAATGATAATTGTTTAAATAAATAAATTTCGTTATTACCCTTATTCATTTTATATGCTAAAGAGCCTGTAGCACTATAAACAACTAATACAGATATTAATGCTAATATTAAAATAATACCCCAAATATATTTATCGCCTTTAGTTCTTTTTAATAAGTTTTCTTTATTAAAAGAAGCAAAAGGAGTATCTGCCCAAGATATTTTATCTAAGACAGATGCTTTAGCATTTTGAGATTGATATGTATTGTTGTTATCCAAAAAAATATTTGTTTAATTATTTTATAACTCTTTTACAGCTTCTTTAAATTGTGTACCTCTGTCTTCAAAGTTTTTAAACAAATCAAAGCTTGCACAAGCAGGGCTAAGTAATACTACATCTCCTTTAGTACTTAATCTAAAAGCAGCATTCACAGCTTTTTTAGCATTATCAGTTTCTACAATTACAGGTACTTTGTCTTTAAAAGCTTCTACTATTTTAGCATTATCAGCACCCATGCATACAATAGCTTTTACTTTTTCAATTACTAAATCTTCAATTAAAGAATAGTCGTTTCCTTTATCAGTGCCACCTAAAATGAGCACTGTAGGCTTTGACATACTTTCTAAAGCAAACCAAGTACTGTTAGTATTAGTAGCTTTACTATCGTTGATAAACTCTACACCACGTACAGTAGCAACAAACTCCATACGATGTTCTAAACTTTGAAAGTCTTTTACAGCTTCTCGTATTTTATCTTTACGAATACCTAAAGTAGCTGCTGCTATGCCTGCTGCCATTGTGTTGTAATTATTGTGTTTACCTTTAATTGCAAAATCATAAATGCTCATGCTTACTCTTTCTTCTTGAATACGCAGCATCATTTGATCGCCTTTAATGTATCCACCTTTTTTAATTTCATGTCTCATAGAAAATGGTAATGGGTTAGTATTTGGGAAAATTGTTTTTAATTTATTAGTGATTATTTCATCATCATCGTTATAAATGAAATAATCATTAGCTGTTTGGTTTTGAATGATTTTAAACTTACTGTTGATATAGTTTTCGTATTTGTATTCATATCTTTCTAAATGGTCTTCAGAAATGTTTGTTAATACGGCTATATCTGGTCTAAAAGTTTTAATATCATCCAACTGAAAAGAACTGATTTCGGCTATATATAATTCTTTTGGATCTTCTGCTATTTGTGCTGCAATGCTGTAACCTATATTGCCAACTAATGCACAATTCAATCCTGCTTTTTTGCAGATATGATATAATAATGCAGTAGTAGTGCTTTTTCCATTACTACCAGTGATGGCAACAATTTTACTTTGTTGTTTAAATCTGTAAGCCAATTCAAACTCACTAATAATGTCAATTCCTTTGGCTCTGATAGTTTTTATCATTTCATTTGTTTCGGCAATACCTGGACTTTTTACTACTTCATTTGCATTGAATATTTTATCTGCAGTATGCTTGCCTTCTTCAAATTCTATTTCATTTTCAAAGAGCTTTTGTTGATACTTTTCTTTTATTTTTCCTGCATCACTTACAAAAACATCATAGCCTACTTTTTTTCCTAGCAATGCTGCACCAACGCCACTTTCTCCTGCTCCAAGTATGACTAATCTGTGTTTCATTTTTTTGATATCCTACTATTAATTTTCTTTTTCTAATATTTTATTATCTAATTTTTAATGTTGCCATACTTGCAATCATTAACAAAATGGTTATAATCCAAAAACGAACTACAATTTTATTTTCGTGATAACCTTTCTTTTGATAGTGATGATGTAATGGACTCATTAAGAAAATTCTTCTGCCTTCTCCATATTTCTTTTTAGTATATTTAAAATAGGATACTTGTAAAATGACACTTAAATTTTCTACTAAGAATACTCCACAAAAAATTGGAATTAATAATTCTTTACGAACAATAATTGCTAAAGATGCGATGATGCCACCTAATGCAAGACTACCTGTATCGCCCATGAAAACCTGTGCTGGATAAGCATTGTACCATAAAAATCCTATACATGCACCCACAAAAGCTGCAACAAAAATGCTTAGCTCACCCAAGTTTGGTATGTACATAATATTTAAGTAATCTGCAAACTTGTAGTTGCCACTTACATAAACAAATAAGCCAATACCTATACCAATTATTGCACTTGTACCTGCAGCTAAACCATCTATACCATCAGTTAAATTAGCACCATTACTTACTGCTACTATAATAAATGTTACAATAAGAATATAAATAACCCAAGTATATTTTTCTGCACCATTACCCATCCAACTTAAAAGTTTACTATAATTAAACTCATGATTTTTTACAAATGGAATGGTAGTAATAGGTGTTTTTACTTTTACAAATTTTTTCTCTATACCATCAATATTTTTAATAGAAACAGTAGAGTCTTTTGCATATTTTTCTTCTGCTTGTTTTTGATAAGTACTACCTATTACTTCTCTTTCTACAACTACAGCATTATTAAAATATAGTGTAACACCAATGATAAGACCTAAACCAACCTGACCAACTATTTTACTTAAACTTGCTAAACCATCTTTATCTTTTTTGATATAGTTAGTACCTTTTAATAAGGCTAATTTTTTTGCTCTTATTTTTAAATAATCATCTAAAAAACCTATAACACCTAACCATGCTGTACACAAAATCATTAATCGTATATAAACCTTATCTAAATTGGCAAATAAAATTGTTGGTATTAAAATGCTTAATAAAATAATAATACCGCCCATTGTTGGTGTACCTTTTTTTTGCTCTTGACCAGCTAAGCCCAACTCTCTTACACTTTCACCAATTTGTTTTTTTTGTAAAAAGAGAATTATTTTTTTTCCGTAAACTGTAGCAATTAATAAAGACAACAATACTGCTATAGCAATTCTAAACGTTAAGAACTGAAATACACCAGCTCCTGGAACGTTGAACTCTTGTTTTAACCAAGTGAATAAATGGTATAGCATCTTATTTTATTGTTTTACTTTTTTAGTTTTAAAATTGTTTACGCTTTTATACTTAATAATTCTTTTAAAATTGCTTTATCATCAAAAGGATATTTAATACCATTGATATCTTGATATTTTTCATGTCCCTTACCTGCAACAAGAATAATATCTTCTTCATTTGCCATATTAACAGCAGTTTTTATAGCTTCTCTTCTATCAATAATTGAAACAGATTTTCTTCTTGCAGCACTGTTTAAACCCTCTTCCATATCTTTTAAAATTTGTGCAGGGTTTTCTGCTCTTGGATTATCGCTTGTTAAGATTACTTTATTACTTAAAGTACAAGCTACTTTAGCCATGATAGGTCTTTTAGTTTTATCTCTATTGCCACCACAACCAACTACAGTAATTATTTGCTCATGACCTTTTCTTAATTTTACAATAGTGTTTAATACATTTTCTAAAGCATCTGGTGTATGAGCATAATCTACAATACCTATAATGAGTTTGTTACCTATTATATAATCAAATCTTCCTTCTGCACTTGTAAGTATGCTTAAAGTAGTAAGCACATCATCATTATTAATTTTTAAACAAATTGCTGCACCATATACTGCTAATAAATTATAAGCATTAAACTCTCCTATTAATCTAAAATGTACTTCTTTATCATTCACCAACATTTGTAAACCTGTAAGTGCATTTTCAATAATTTTTCCTTTAAATGCAGCAACAGTTTTTAAACTATAAAAATATTTTGTAGCTAATGTATTTTGCAACATTATAGCACCATTCTTATCATCTGCATTGCTGATAGCAAAAGCATTTGCAGGTAATGTGTCAAAGAATTTTTTCTTTACTTTAATATATTCATCAAATGTTTTATGATAATCTAAATGGTCGTGAGTAATGTTAGTGAAAATACCACCAGCAAAACTTAAACCTGTAACTCTGTGTTGATGTATTGCATGACTACTAACTTCCATAAATACATGAGTACAACTTTCATTAACCATTTGTGCTAACAAAGCATTTAAACTAATAGCATCTGGTGTAGTATGTGTTGCAGGAATTATAGTATTTGCAATTTGATTTTGTACTGTACTAATTAAACCACATTTAAACCCTAATTGTGTAAATAATTTAAACAATACTGTAGCAACAGTAGTTTTTCCATTAGTACCAGTAACACCAATTAATTTTAAATTTTTTGATGGCTCTTGATAAAAATTATTAGCCATATAAGCAGCTGCTTCATGAGTATTAGCTACTTTAATATAAGTAATACCTTCTGTTAATGTTTTAGGTAAATCTTGACAAACAATTGCTACAGCACCTTGCTCAATGGCTTGATGAATATATTTATGACCATCTGTACTTTCTCCTTTAATAGCAATAAATACATCATTACTCTTTACATTTTTAGAATTAATGTGCAAGGCATTTACTTCAAGAGCAGTACTACCATGCACTTCTTTAAGATGAACTTTGTATAATATGTCTTGTAATAACTCCATTTAGTTTAATGCAATATTTATTACTTGTCCTTTAGCAATTTTTTGTCCTTGAATAATTGATTGATAAGAAACTTTTCCTTTGCCTTGTACATTTACTTTTAATCCTAAATTTTCGCAAATGTTTAAAGCATCTTTTAAGCCTAAACCATTTAGTTGAGGCATCATATTTTCATGAATATTTTTTTCTGTTGCTGTTGCTTGATTATTTGTAACAGCAACATTTAGCCAATCTTTTTCTAAAGCAGTATTATCGTTGTATTGAATTTGTAATGTTTTAGTTATTTGCTGAATATCATTTTTATTTCCAGCAAAAGCATATTGTGTATTGCTTACAGCATTATTGTTAGCTGTATTATTAGCAGCATATTTTACTTTGGTAGTATATAGCCTGTCTGCAATTTCTTTAAACACAGGACCAGCAACTGAAGAACCATAATAGTTAGCAGCATGTGGTTTATTTTTAATAACTACTACTATAGTATATTGAGGATCTTCTGCAGGAAAAAAACCTGCAAAAGAACTTTGATAAATTTTATCTGCATAACCTCTATTGCCATTAGCTACTAAAGCTGTACCTGTTTTTCCTGCTACCTTATAAGGCGTATTTTTAAACAATGATTTTGCTGTACCATCTGTACACACACCTTCTAAGCAAGCTTTCAATTGTGTTATTGTAGCATCGCTACAAATTTTTTGTACTGTAACAGTGGGTTTAAATTCTTTAATAATTTTACCTTCATCTTGTACAGCATTTAATAAATATGGTTTTAGCATTACACCATTGTTAGCAACAGCATTATAAAGTATAAGTGTTTGTAATGGTGTAATAGAAAGATTATAACCAAATGCCATCCAAGGTAAAGTTGTAGCACTCCAATGTTTGCTGCCAGGTGTATAAACTACAGGTCTTCTTTCGCCTGTAATATCTATGCCTGTTGGTTTATCTATGTTTAATGCTTTTAAATGATTTACAAAAGTTGATGGAGAATTTGCATAATTACTCCAAGCTAATTTTGCCATACCAACATTGCTACTTAATTCAAAAGCTTGTTTTACTGTTACTTCATTTCTGCCATGTACTTCACTATCATAAACATTTCTTCCATTATTACTCCAAACACCACCTTGTAAGTTTACTGTAGAGTTTAAGTTTACTTTTTTATCTTCTAACAAAGCTAACATTGTAATTAACTTAAATGTAGAGCCTGGTTCTGAAGGATTAATTGCATAATTAAAATCTTCAAAATAAGAGCCATCATTTTTTCTTCCTAAGTTGGCTATAGCTTTAATTTTTCCTGTTTTTGTTTCCATGACTAATGCACATCCATTTTCTGCTTCATTTTTTATCATCATATTCATTAATGCATTTTCAGTAACTTCCTGAATAAATACATCTAATGTTGTAACAATATCTTTTCCACTTTCTGGTGCAATCTGAAAATCTTCTACAGGTACAGTAACACCACCTGCAATAGAACGTACTAATCTTTTACCTGTACGACCTTTTAATAAACTATCATAAGTCATTTCTAATCCTACTTTAAAAGAATCTCTTGCTAAACCAATTGTTCTAAATGCAAGAATTTTATAAGGATTAAGTCTTATACTTTTATCTTCTACAATAAAGCCACTTTTATTTCTACCAAAACGTACTAAAGGAAAAGTTTTTAATTGCTGATAATCTCTGTACGAAACATTTTTCATTAACAAGAAATATCTTTTCTTGCTTTTATATGCTTTGGTTAAAATATTTTTATAAGCAGCCTCATTTTTATCTTTAAATAAATTGCTTAAATAAAAACTTAATGAATCTACATTTTCACGAAAACGTTTACCACTTTTTTCTCTTAACCCTTCAGCAGCAAAATCTATATAAATATCAAACTGGGGAATACTGGTACTAAGCATTTCACCATTTTCGCTAAATATGGTGCCTCTTTCTGCATCAACTTCTTCAATTCTTTGATGCAGGCTATCACTCATACCTCTCCAATAACTACCTTGTACTTGTTGTATATAAAATGCTTTAGCAATAATTACTACGCACACCAATGCAATGCCAATGAACGACAAATACACTCTCCATAATATGTCTTTCTTTACTTCCATGTAAGAAGTTGCTTTGGTGGTTAATAATTATTTTTTCTTTTTCTTTTCAGAAACTACTTTAATTCTTTGTGGTGGTTCTGAACTTACTTTTAATCCTAAAGGCTCTACAGCTTTTAATACTTGTGCTTCGCCACTTTTATGCATTAATTCTGCTTTTACTGTTTTATATTCAAACTGTAGGTCTCTTAATGTTCTTTTTGTTTTATCAATATTTCTTTCTGTTCTATCTGCCCAATGTCCATTAGCTATATATATTATTGCCAAAAAACTTAGAAACAAGAAAAAACTCATATTACCAGTTAGCCATTGAGAGCTAAATAAAAAACTGATGTTTTTAGATTTAGTTTTTTTCTCATTAACTGGTTGAGCATTTTGTATGTTTTCTTGTTCGGCCATTCAATATTTTATTGTTATTATTTTTTAATTTTTTTCTGCTACTCTTAGTTTAGCACTTCTGCTTCTTTTATTTAATTTCAATTCTTCTTCGTTGGCAGTAATTGGTTTTGATGCAACCTGCTTCCAAAATTTTTCTTTCGTACCTGTAGCAAAAGGATTATCAGGCAATTCATTATTGAATGAACCACTACGAAAAAAATTTTTCACTACTCTATCTTCTAAAGAATGGAAGGTGATGATGGCTGCACGTCCACCTGATTTAATTACATCATTCAACTGCAATAGCATTTCTTTTAATGCTCCAATTTCATCATTCACTTCTATGCGTAAAGCCTGAAACACCTGAGCCAGATACTTATTAGGATTTCCTTTCACTACTGAATGTATTAGCATTTTAAAATGCTCAATGGTTTGCAATTGATGTGTTTTTCTGTTTTGAACAATATGTTTTGCTAATGTTTTAGCATTAGTTACTTCTCCATACTGCTCAAACATTTTATGTAATTGTTGTTCAGAAAAAGTTTGCAAAATATTAGCAGCAGTAGTTGTAATGCTTGTATTCATTCTCATGTCTAAGGGTCCATCAAATCTTGTAGAAAAGCCACGACTACCTTCATCAAACTGATGAGAGCTTACACCAAGGTCTGCTAATACACCATCTACTTGCTGTACTTTATGTAAGCGTAAAAACTTTTGTATATAACGAAAGTTGTTAGGCACAAAAAATATTCTATTATCATTAGGAATATTTTTTTGTGCATCAGCATCTTGATCAAAAGCAAATAATCTTCCATCATTATTTAATTGCTCTAAAATTCCTTTGCTATGACCACCACCACCAAACGTACAATCTACATAAACCCCATTAGGTTTAATTTGTAGTGCTGTTAGTGTTTCGTTATAAAGAACAGGTATATGATATTGAGATGAATTATTAACTTGATGTGATGATGTATGTTTCATAATCTATTACATCAGCTTTTATCATTTTCATTATTTATACCAGCCATTACAGTAGCAGCTAAATTGCTAAATGCTTCAGGTGAAAAATCCTCAAAGAACTGTTTGTACTTACCAGAATCCCAGATATTTATTTTATCAAGGTCTGCAGCAAGAATAATATCCTTACCCAAACCTGCATATTCTTTTAATTGTTGTGGTAATAATAATCTGCCTGCATTATCTAACTCTACTTCTGTAGCACCACCTAAAAACATACGTTTAAATTCTCGTACTTTTGGATCGAAATCGTTAAGAGAACGAATACGTGCAACAATAGGTTCCCAACTTGACATAGGATAAAGTGTTAAGCACTTTTCTATACCACGGCTTATTACTAAACGACTATCTCCTTCAGGTAGCTGTTTTTTTAAGCTACCAGGCATTAGAAAACGACCTTTTGAATCAATCGTTGCTTCGTATTCGCCTAAGAGATTTAATGTCATTTTGTGAAAGATTATTATTTTACCACTTAATGACACAAAATAACACATTTTACCACTTTTAAAC
>CAUJDL010000027.1 GCA_963169635.1 Bacteroidota bacterium | reverse complement strand
TTCCTTTTGTTGATAAGCTATACAGAGAAAAGAAGTTTAAAAATATGGGACTTATTGTAAATGGTATTAAGAGTGAAGGAAGTGGTTATGGCTATGGTTATGGTTATGGCTATGGTTATGGTTATGGTTATGGTTATGGTTATGGTTACGGTTATTATGTTCAAGAAAAAAAGAAAGGATTTTTTGGTAGATTATTTAGTGGGTTTAGGAAAAAATAATTAAGAATAGTGGGTGGTGATTTGTGAGATATAAAAGAGAAAATGATTTTTCATTAAATAAATATTTTTTACTTATTCATATACTTAAAATGTGAGTAAGGTGGCGGAGCTAAATAAAATTTTAAAAAAGTGGGAGAAGAAAAAAAATGGTATGCTATTTATACCAAACCAAGATGGGAAAAAAAAGTAGATACTCAATTAACTAAAAAAGGAATTGAAAGCTGGTGTCCTATTCAAAAAATAGAAAGGCAATGGAGCGATAGAAAAAAAGTTATTGAAGATCCACTATTTAAATCTTATGTATTTGTACGTATCAAAGAAAGTTTAAAAACTGATGTTTTAATTACAGATGGGGTTTTAAATTTTGTTCACTTCGAAAAAAAACCTGCTATTATTAGCGATGATGAAATTGCTATTATTAAAAGATATTTAGCAGACGAAACTGCAAAAATTTCTATAATATCAAAAGAAGGATTTGAAGTAAATGCAAAAGTTAAAGTAAACTGGGGTGTTTTTATGGATAATATTGGTACAGTAATTCGTGGCAATAAAAATAAAGTTTTTGTACAGCTACAAACTTTAGGACAAGTAATGGTTGTTGAGTTTAAAACTTCTCACTTAATTCCTGAGTAGTACAGTAAATTTAATTGAATGAAAATTCTTATTATTGGTTTAGGCTCTATTGGTAAAAGACATTTAAATAATATGCTTACACTTGGCTATACAGATATAGCTATTGTAAGTAGTAAAAATATTTTACCACATCCTTTTGAGCATCTTATTGTTTATAAAAATGTGCAAGAAGCTGTAACAGCACAGCATTTTACTTCTGCTATTATTTGTGTACCTACAGCACAGCATATTCAAATTTTACAACAATGTTTACAAGCTAATATTCAACATATTTATTTAGAAAAACCTGTTAGTCATAATAATAACAATATTCAACAAATACTAACACAATATCCTAATGCAAATATTTATGTAGGGTTTGATATGCATTATGATATAGGCTTACAAAAAGTAAAATCGTTATTAAAGGAATATATTATTGGTAATGTAATTGCTGCAAATGCACAAGTAGGACAATATTTACCAGATTGGCGACCTCATGAAGATTATGCTAAAGGCATGAGTGCTAAAAAAGAAACTGGTGGAGGAGTAATCTTAGATTTAGTTCATGAGTTTGATTATTTATATTGGCTATTTGGAAGTGCTAAAACAATTGCTGCTATGTATAAAAATTCTGGTTCTCTGAACATTGAAACAGAAGATGTAGCAGAAGTTTTAATACAATTTAATCAAGGTGTTTTAGCAACTATTCATTTAGATTATTTACAACAAACTTTAGTTCGTAATTGTTTAATTACAGGTAGTAAAGGTTCTATACATTGGGATTTAACTAAAAGCCTTGTTTCATGGATTTCTTTAGATAAAAAAATACATGAATTTAATTATACAGGCTTTGAACGTAATGATAGGTTTTTACAAATCATGAAAGATTTTCTTCTCAACAATAAAAATGAATTTACTACAAACTTTCATCAAGGTATAGAAAGTTTAAATATGGTATTAGCTGCAAAATATTCTTCAGAAAATAGCGTTTTTGTAGATGTAGCTTCTTTTCATCATAAAATTTAGCTACTTAAATAGCTTTCATTAATTTATGTTTATATTAGGTACAATTTGTTGTAGAGGTGGTAGTAAAGGTGTTCCAGGAAAAAATATTAAACCCTTACTTGGCAAACCATTAATTGCTTATACTGTAGAAACAGCTTTAAACACTTCATTAATTAACGATGTTATTATTTCTACAGATTCTTTAGATATTGCTAATATAGCAAAACAATATGGTTCAAATGTTCCTTTCATGCGACCAGCTGATTTAGCTACTGATACTGCAAGTAAATGGCCTGTATTTATTCATGCGTTAGAAACTTATGAAAAAATGAATGGTATTACTGTAGATTATTTAGTAGATATGGATGTTACTGTGCCTCTAAAATTACCTATTGATATTAATGGGGCTATTCAAAAAGCATTAGACGATATTAATGTAGATGTGGTAATAACAGGTTATGAACCTGAACGCAACCCTTACTTTAATATGATGGAAATAAAACCTAATGGCTTTGCAGAAATTGTAAAAAAAAGTGATAAACCAATTGTTCGTAGGCAAGATGCTCCAGAAGTTTATAGCCTTACTCCTGCAGCTTATGTTGTAAAAAAATCAGCCTTATATAATTACGATCATTGGAGTAATGCAAAGTGCAAAATTTTTCCTATTCCAAGAGAAAGAGCTATAGATATTGATACAGAAACTGATTTTAAAATGATAGAATTTTTAATTAAACAACAATGAGTATAAATCTTTTTGACTTAACAGATAGAGTTGCCATTATTACAGGTGGTGCTGGTTTATTAGCAAGTGAACATGCTATTGCTTTAAGTAGTTATGGTGCAAAAATAATTTTAGCCGATTTTAATTTAGATAAATGTAAAGATGCAGTTGCAGTGTTACAAAAAAATGGCATTAATGCACAAGCAAAATTTTGCGATGTTACTAAAAAAGAAAGTTGGGAAGCTTTGTTAGCAGATGTTTTAGCAGCGTATGGAAAAATAGATATCTTAATTAATAATGCAGGTTTTACAAATCAAAGTAAGAGTGCCAATTTCGATGCAAGTTTCGAAAACTTTCCTTTAGAAGATTGGCATGCAATTATGAATATAAATCTTACTGGTACTTTTTTAGGTTGCCAAACTATTGGTAAGCAAATGTTGTTACAAGGCAAAGGTAGTATTATCAATATTGCATCATTATATGGTGTAGTAAGTCCTAATCATAATATTTATCCTGGTACAGGTATTTCTCAACCTGTTGCTTATAGTGTAAGTAAGCATGGTGTTGTATCTCTTACAAAATATATTGCTACTTTATGGGCAAGTAAAGGTGTACGTGTAAATGCTCTTACACCTGGTGGTATTTTTAATGGTCATCAAGGTTTATTTTTAGAAAGATTTAAACAACTAAATCCTATTGGCAGAATGAGTGAAAAAGAAGAGTTAAGAGGTGGCATTGTTTATTTAGCCAGCGATGCAAGTAGCCATGTTGTTGGTCATAATTTAATTATTGATGGTGGTTGGACAGCTTGGTAATTTTTTATTGCATTTAATTTTATACAAATTATTATGAATCCCTTTTTTGAAATAGCAGGAAGAAAAATTGGTTATGATTACGCACCTTTAGTCATTGCAGAAATTGGTATTAATCATGAAGGCTCTTTACAAACAGCCAAAGAAATGGTAGATGCTGCATATCATGCAGGTATTGAAGTTGTAAAACATCAAACACATATTGTAGAAGATGAAATGAGTAGTGCTGCTAAAAATACTATTCCAGGAAATGCAGATGTTAGTATTTACGAAATAATGAAACGTTGTAGTTTAAACGAAGCAGATGAACTTGCTCTTAAACAATATGTAGAAAGTAAAGGAATGATTTTTATTTCTACTCCTTTTAGTCGTGCTGCTGCATATAGATTACATCAATGGAATATTCCAGCATATAAAATTGGTAGTGGCGAGTGTAATAATTATCCTCTCTTAGAGCATATTGCCTCTTTTGGTAAACCAATTATTTTAAGCACAGGAATGAATACAATAGAAAGTGTAAGTAAAGCAGTAGCAATATTTAAAAAACATCAAGTGCCTTATGCTTTATTGCATACAACAAATTTATATCCTACACCAAATCATTTAGTACGTTTAGGTGCAATGACAGCATTGCAACAAAATTTTTCTGATGCAGTTGTTGGTTTAAGCGATCATACATTAACAAATCATGCTTGTTTAGGTGCTGTAGCTTTAGGTGCAAGTATTTTAGAAAGACATTTTACTGATAATATGCAAAGACCTGGTCCAGATATTATTTGTAGTATGGATATACAAGCTGCAAAAGAATTAATAGAAGGCAGTAAAATAATTGCTTTGCAAAGAGGAGGTAAAAAAGAACCAGCAAAAGAAGAACAAGTAACTATTGATTTTGCTTTTGCTACTATTTGTTCTATAAAACCTATAAAAGCAGGAGAAACTTTTACCAAAGAAAATATTTGGGTAAAACGCCCTGGTAAAGGAGGCATTTTAGCAGAAGAGTACAACAATGTTTTAGGCAAAAAAGCGTTAAACGATATTGATGTAGATATGCAAATAAATTGGGAATCTGTAGCAAATTAGTTATGAATAAAAAGATAGTTTTTCTTACTGGTACAAGAGCAGATTTTGGTAAACTAAAATCTTTAATAGAGATAGCTCAAAAAAATTTTGAGGTTCATCTATTTGCTACAGGTATGCACATGGATACAAAATATGGTTATACTGTAAGAGAAATAGAAAAATGTGGCTATCAAAATATTTACAAATACATTAACCATGATGCTTCTTCTTTAATGGATATTACTTTAAGCAGAACAATAGAAGGTTTTGCAAACTATATTCATTTTTTACAACCTGATTTAATTGTTATACATGGCGATAGGATAGAAGCTTTAGCTGGTGCTACTGTTGGTGCATTAAATAATATTTTAGTAGCACATATAGAAGGAGGTGAAGTAAGTGGTACTGTAGATGAACTTATACGTCATGCTGTATCTAAACTTAGCCATATACATTTAGTTGCCAATGATGAAGCTAAACAAAGATTATTACAAATGGGCGAAAGTAACGAAAGTATTTATGTTATTGGCTCTCCAGATATGGATGCTATGCTTAGCAACGATTTGCCTAGTATAGAAAATGTAAAACATAATTACGAAATTTTATTGCAAGATTATGCAATAGCTATGTTTCATCCTGTAACTACTGAGTACGATAATATGGATAGCTATGCAGATGCTTTTGTTAATGCTTTAATCAGCTCTCAAAAAAATTATATTGTTATTTATCCTAACAATGATAAAGGCTCTGAATTTATTTTAGCTAAACTTAAAAAGTTAGAAAATAATAAACGTTTCAGAATTTTCCCTTCAATGAGATTCGAGGCTTTTTTAGTATTAATGAAACATGCACAATTTATTGTAGGCAATTCTAGTGCTGGTATTAGAGAAGCTCCTTATTATGGCGTACCAACTGTAAATATTGGCACAAGACAAAATGGACGAACTCAAAATCCTGATATCATAAATACAGATTATACGCAAACTGCCATTGAGCAAGGCATTCAACAAGCAATAAATACTATCATTACACCACGTCATTTATTTGGTGATGGTAAAAGTGATGAACAATTTTTAAAAATTATTTCATCTACAGCACTATGGCAAACAAGTAAGCAAAAAGTATTTGCAGATATACAGATAAAATAATTTTTTACATGTCAGAAACTTCAAGAATACATACAGTTATCAAATCTGGTAGCAAAACTTCTCTTTTTAATTTTAAAGAAATTATTCGCTATAAAGATTTATTATACTTTATGGTTTTAAGAGATGTAACTGTTATGTACAAACAAACAGTACTTGGTTTTTTATGGGCTATTTTAAATCCATTTTTTCAAGTAGTTGTGTTTAGTGTAATTTTTGGTACAGTAGCAGGTATATCTACAGGTGTACATGGTTTGCCTTATCCTGTTTTTTCTTGTTTAGCCATTATTCCATGGAATTATTTTAGTACTACATTTTCTGCATCATCAAATAGTTTAATTACTACTTCAGCCATATTTACTAAAGTGTATTTTCCTAGAGTAATTATTCCTTTAACACCTGTATTTTCTAAGCTGGTAGATTTTTCTATTTCAATGATTATGTTAGCAGGTATTTTATGGTTTTATCAATATACACCAGGTAGTAATGTTTGGTTGTGTTTTATTCCTTTACTAATTATCATTATTACAGCAGCAGGTTTAGGTATGTGGTTATCATCTTTAGTATTGCAGTTTAGAGATTTTAGATTTGCTATTACTTTTCTTTTACCACTACTTTTATATGTTGCACCTGTTGCTTTTCCTGCAAGTAAAGTACAAGAACAATTAGGAGATACTGTATATAATTTTTATGCACTTTATCCAATGGTAGGTGGTATAGAAGGTTTTAGAAGTAGCTTTTTACAAGAAGTTATTTTTCCTTGGAAATTAGTAGGTATTAGTGGTGCATCTGCTTTATTTATTTTTATAACAGGCAGTATTTATTTTAGAAAAATGGAAAAACATTTTGCCGATGTTGCATAAAGAAACTGATATTGCAGTTAAAGTAGCTAACTTAGGAAAAGCATATAGAATAGGCATTGCAGAGGTTAAAGAAAAAAATCTTATTAATGCAATTCTAAAAGCAATTATTGCTCCTATAAAAAATTTTAGAAAAATAAAATCGCTTAAAAAACTTAGCTCCACCACAGAAGGTAAAGATGTTTTTTGGGCTAACAGAAATATTTCTTTTGATGTAAAGAAAGGTGAGGTAATGGGTATTATTGGTAAAAATGGTGCTGGTAAAAGTACATTGCTAAAAATGCTTTCTAGAATTACTGAGCCAACAGAAGGTCAAATAGAATTGTATGGTAGAGTTGCTAGTTTATTAGAAGTTGGTACAGGTTTTAATCCTGAATTAACAGGTAAAGAAAATATTTTTTTAAATGGTACAATTCTTGGCTTAACTAAAAAAGAAATTGAAGAAAGATATGATAGTATTGTAGAATTTTCTGGCATTGAAAAATTTATAAATACTCCTGTAAAGCGTTATAGCAGTGGTATGAAAGTACGACTTGCTTTTGCAGTTGCTGCTCACTTAGATCCTGAAATTTTAATTATTGATGAAGTATTAGCTGTTGGTGATGCTGAGTTTCAAAAAAAATGTTTAGGCAAAATGCAAGAAGTAGCAGGTAAAGAAGGAAGAACTGTTTTATTTGTAAGTCATGATATGGCTGCTGTAAAAAAATTATGTAACAAAGCCATTTTATTACAACAAGGAAAAATTATTTATGAAGGCAATGCTGTAGATACTGTAAACTATTATTTACAAAATGCTGCAAGTATTGCATCGCAAAAAAATATTGATGATAAATTAGTAAAGGGCAATAAAAAGTTTGTTATCACCAATATTGAAATGCTTAATGCAGATGAACAAATTGTACAATTAGCAGAAAGTGGTAAAGACTTACTGCTGAAACTTTATTATCAAGTAAAAGAAAAAGGACCAGACCCCATTGTAATTGTAAAAATTAAAAATAATTTAGAACAAATTTTATTTACCTGCTTATCAAGAAATTCTTACAATGGAATTATGCAATTACAAGAGCAAGGAAGTATTACTTGTGTAATTCCTAAATTACCTTTATTAAGTGGGTTATATACAGTAGATATTACATTAAAATATAGTCAAGACTTAACCTTTGATTTAGAAAATATTTTTTCTTTTGAAGTAGAGAGAGGCGATTTTTTTGGTACAGGAAAAATTAATGCAGATATGATGAATGGAATGATTATTTACCACAATTGGAAAGTAGAATAAACTATGCAGAAAAAAAGAATTCTTATTCCAATATCTTTCAGCTTTTCTATTAGATATATTGTAAGAACAGGTTTGATTGATGAAATAAAAAAATTTGCACATCCTGTAATAATACTTACATGGAATCAAGAAGATTTAATTAGTGAGCTTAATTTACAAGGTGTAGAAGTACATCTATTACCTGAAATTAAAAGAGATGATATCTATGCTAATCATCGACGAAAAGTTGATTATTGGTTTAACCATTTCATGTCTAAAAGTCCATCAAAAAAAATACAACAAAAATTTCTTGCTAAGCAAAATACATCTCAAGTAAAGTTGGTATCAAGATTAAGAGAAAAATACAATATTGTAAAAATGTATTTGCCTGGTGCTAAAGAAAAATTGTTTGCTAAAGAAGCAACCATTTTATCTAAACATACAGATTATGAAAATGTGATAAAATGGGTACAAAACCTTAACGCTGATACTGTTTTTACTGTAACACCTTTTCATGCTCAGGAAGATATTTTTTTAAGAGCCTGTAAATCTATTGGGCTAAAAATGCTTACTGCTATTCTCTCGTTTGATAATATTACAAAGAGAGGTTGGATACCTGTTGAATATGATGTTTATATGGTTTGGAATAAGTATAATTTTAATGAGCTTAAAAGAATTTATCCTTATACTAATAAGAAAAAAATTGTAATTACAGGTGCTCCACAATTTGACTTTTATTGGAATAAAAATTATTTGTTGCCTATTACTGAATGGAAAAAAAATGTTGGTATTCCGTTAGATAATCAAAGAAAAATAATTTTATATGCAGGAGGTCCAAAATCTCTTTTTCCTAACGAACCACAATATTTGAAACATATTGATGAAGCAATTACTGAAGGAAAGATTATTGGAAATCCTATAGTATTATTTAGATGTCATCCTGTAGATGAAGTAGAACGATGGAAAAAATATTTAGGCAATTCATCAAATGTAATTTTTGATATTTCATGGACAGGCGATAAAAATCTTTTACTTGCAAATGTTACTGATGCAGATATTGCAAAACTTTGCTCAACACTTGCTTATACAGATGTACATATAAATTTATGTAGCACCATGACTGTAGATGGCAGTGCTTTTAGCAAACCTCAAATAGGTCCTGCTTATGATGATGTACTTCCAGTGTCTGCTAAATTGCTAAAAAATATGTATTGGCAAGAGCATTTTTTACCTATTATAAAAACAGCAGGTATAAAACTAGCAGAATCTAAACAACAACTAATTGATTATATCAATCAAGCATTAGATAATCCTCAAGACATGATTATAGCTGCTGATAAAATAATTAATGAAATTATTACTTTTTCAGATGGTCAATCAACTTCTAGAGTAGTAGAAACTATACGAGAAGAAATACAAAATGATGCATCTGTATAATAGCATTTAAACAATTTAATTTTTATAGAATAGAAAGGAAATGAAAATTGCACATTTAATTTTAAATTATTATCCTTCAGTTGGTGGTACACAAATATTATATAAAGGCATTTCTGAAAAATGTGTAAGCATTTATAAAGATGAGGTAGAAGTTTTGACAGTAAACTCTTATTATGGCTCTCATAGTAATCAGTTTAAAGAAATTAAAAAAAAGCAGGAAGTTATTAATGGTGTTTTAGTAAAAAGATTTCCTTTTTATACTTTTCATAAACCACTATTTAAACTATTAGCTCAATTAATTTTTAAGTTTACTAAAAAATCTTCATCTTATATTTTAAGTTATATTACAGGTCCTTGGTCGCCTTCTTTACAATATGCTATTAGTACTACAAATGCAGATGTAATTTCAGCATCGCCACAAGGTTTTTTATACATGCAATATCCATTGTATCGTCATAAATTTAAAAATCCTAAACCATTTGTATTTCAAGGAGCTATTCATTTTGCAGTAGATGAATCAGTCAATGTTTTATCAAACAAAACTTTAGCAGCCATAAAAGCATCTGAATATTATATGGCTAATACTACTTACGAAAAAAATAGATTAGTAGCATTAGGTGTAAACCCTGAAATGATTGTAGTTGCTGGCACTGCAGTAGATGTTCAACAATTTGCTAATGGCGATAAAACAATTTTTCGTAACAAATTTCATTTAAAAGATACAGATATTTTAATAGGTTATATTGGTAGATTAGAAAAAACAAAAAGTATAGATATTTTAATAGATGCATTTATAAAAGCTCATCAAAAAAATAATAGTTTAAAATTAGTGATTGCAGGTTTTGAAACAGCTTATATTAAAGAAATTCAGCAAAAAGTTAACAGCGATACTACTAACATACATCAACACATTTTTTTTAAAACCAATATTACAGAAGAAGAAAAAGTAAACTTATATCATGCGTTAGATTTTTTTGTTTTACCTTCTATCAACGAATCGTTTGGAATAGTTTTTTTAGAAGCATGGAGTTGTAAAAAGCCTGTAATAGGCGTAAACATTGGTGCTGTAGCTTCTGTAATTTCTAATAATGAAGATGGTTTATTAGTAAATCCTTTAGATAGCGATGATTTAAAAAATAAAATGCTTCAATTAGCATCAGATAAAAATTTAAGAAATACGCTTGGCAATAATGGCTATCATAAAACAAAAGAACATTACACTTGGGAGGCAATTACAAAAATTTATAGAGATACTTATATTGCAGCAATTGAAAAATTTAACAGTAAAAACTAATAATCATGTTTAGAGAAGAAGCAATTTGGATAGAAAAAGCTTTAAGCAAAATTTTGCCATTAGAGCATAATAATTTAGTAGCTAACTTAGGCTCTTCTACTGCATATTTTAGAGAGGTAATACAACCACATATTCATCAACATATTATTACTACACTTAAAGAAAAAGGTTGGCAAATTATTAATATAGATTTAAAAGCAGAAGAAGGTGTAGATATTGTTGCAGATGTAACAAAAGAAAATTTTTATGAACTAGTACAACCTTCTGCACTTACTATTTGTACTAATATGTTAGAGCATGTAGAAGATATTGGTTTAGTAGTAAATAATTTACAAAAAGTTACAACCAAAGGTGGTTATATTTTAATTACAGTACCTTATAAATATAGAAAGCATTTAGACCCAATAGATAATATGTTTAGACCAACACCAGACGAAATAATTGCTCTATTTCCTAAAGATGTTTATGAGGTAATTGATAAAGGAGTAATTGTAATTCACGATAAAAAATATTATCCTAAAAGAAAATCAAGATTTCCTATTTGGGGTAGTAGAGAAATAATTGCTTATGCATTAGGTAAGCGTCATAAAGTAAGTGGTGTTTTATTAAAACTTAAATAAAAAAAATTACAAAGTAGTTTATTATGTGTGGCATTGCAGGTATCATTCATTTTAAAAATAATACAGTTAATGATCAATCATTTTTAAGTAATTGTATTCAATCAATGCATCACAGAGGTCCAGACTCTCATGGAATTTGGAGCAACGATACAAATTACTCTACAGCATTTGTAAGATTAGCCATTAGAGATTTGTCAGAGCAAGGAAATCAGCCAATGCACTCTGCTTGTGGTAGATATGTAATTACTTTTAATGGTGAAATTTATAACACTAATGATTTTAAACCTTCCTTACAAAAAGATGGAATTAATTTTAAATCTACCACAGACACAGAAGTTTTATTATATACTTTAATAAAATGGGGAGAAGATATTTTACCAAAAATTAATGGCATTTTTGCTTTTGCATTTTACGATAAACAAGAAAATAAATTATTGCTTTGCAGAGATAGATTAGGTGTAAAGCCTTTGTATATTGGTGCTAACAGCAATGGCATTATTTACAGCTCTCAGTACAATCATATTATTCAACACTCATATTTTCATAACAATGCAATTAATGTAAAAGCATTGCATGGTTATTTTTGTTTTGGTTATGTGCCAGAAGGCGAAGGCTTAATTAACGAAACATTTTTATTACAACATGGTCATTATATCATCGTAAAAGACAACAATTTTACCATAAAAAAATATTATGATTATCCGATAAAGCCTAGTGAAACAAATTTATCTTTAGAAAATATTTTGCAAAATTGTGTAGCACAACAATTAGTGAGTGATGTGCCTTTAGGTACATTTATGAGTGGTGGTGTAGATAGTACTTTAGTTACTTATGCAGCATCTAAAATTAGTCATGTACAATCTTTTACCATTGGTGTTAATGATATTCGTTTCGATGAGTCTAATGTAGCAAAACAATTTGCAGATTATTTTAAAACATCGCACAGCACAAAAATTATTACAGAGCAAACTTTATTATCAACCATACAAGATAATATTAAAGCTTATAGCGAACCATTTGCAGATCCTTCATCTATACCAACATTAGTACTTTCTAAATTTGTAAAAGAAAAAGTAACAGTAGCATTAAGTGGCGATGGTGGAGATGAACTTTTTTGGGGTTATCCAAGAAACAATTCAGTATTAGCTGATAATAGATTATTGCAACAAAATAAATTATTTCTTTCAGCTATTTACCTAAAAGAAAAATTATTATCTCAAGCAAGAACAGTAACTCAAAGACATATTGTAGCAGATGGATTAATAGATTATTATTATAAAAGATTATTTATTGCTGGTGCTGCTGTATATGCAAAAGATATTTTAAAAGATTTTGAAATGCCTCAGCCATATTTTGTTAAAGAACTACTTCAACAAGAGGTAGATTTTAACAATGATATTGAGGTGATGAATATTATTAGAAAATTAGAAGTTGATTTACACTTACAAAGAATTTTAATAAAAGTAGATAGAGCAAGTATGTATCATAGCTTAGAAGTAAGAGTGCCTTTATTAGATAATGATATGATAGATTACAGCACTGCAATGACTTTTAAAGAATGTTTGATTAATAATACAGGTAAAGCTAATTTAAAAAAATTATTAGCTAGTAAAACTAATGACGATATTGTGTACAAACCCAAAAAAGGTTTTGATGTACCAATGAATAAATGGTTGCAACATACATTGTACAATGATGTGGAAGAAAAATTAAATAATTTACCTAGCCAATTAAAAATTTATTTTAACGAACAAGGCATAAAAAAAATATTACAAGAACATAAGTTAGGTATTAGAGAACATACATGGCTTATTTGGGCTTTATATACATTAACACTTTGGTTTGATACTCATTTTAAAAAAACTACTCAATAATTTTTAGTTGTGAATATTGCGATTGTTACCAATAGTTTTCCTACTAACAGCGAAACATTTATTATTAATAAAGTATTGGCTTTAGCTAATGCAGGTTATAAAATTACTGTTATAAGGCTTGCTGCATCTGGTAGTAAAGAGTTAATGCACTTATATAATTTTAAAGCAAATAACAACATTGTTATTAAAGATGCTTTAGTTCCTACAACAATGAGTGAGTTAATAAAATTTGCATCAGCACATCCATTCATGTTTATCTCTTCATTTTGTTTTAATAAAAGTATGATGTACAAAAAGCTAAGAAAAAATATTTTATTAAAACAGTTTAATCAATATGGGTTTGATATTATTCATTTTGAGTTTTCTGGTATTGCTGTTGGTTTTGCAGATATTTTACCACAAATAAAAGCTAAGACAGTAATGAGTTGTAGAGGCTCTGCAGAAAAAGTAAAATTATTAACTGAGCCACAAAGAACTACACAATTTCAAAAAACATTAGCGTTAATAAGTGCTGTACATTGTGTAAGTGAAGATATGAAACAAACTATTCTCCCTTACTGCAATAATGAAGCAAAAATATTTGTGAATAGGCCAGCTATTGATGCTAGTTTTTTTTCTCCTACAACTAAAACTAGAAATCAAGCTAATATTTCAATCTTATCAATCGGCAGATTTACTTTTCAAAAAGGTTATTTAATTGGGTTATTAGCAATAAAAAAATTAGTAGATAAAGGTTATAAACTTACTTGGCATATTATAGGCGATGGTACTCAACAAGAAGAAATCATTTTTCATATTCATACACTACAATTACAAAATAATGTTGTGCTATTAGGCAAAAAAAATAAAGATGAAGTAAATGAGCAATTACGCAACACAGATATATTTTTATTAACCAGTGTTTATGAAGGAATTCCTAATGTAGTTTTAGAAGCTATGGCAATGGAGCTACCTGTTGTTACAACAAAAAGTGGTGGTGTAGATGAAGTAATTGATTCTGGTGTAGATGGTTTTATTGCACCATTGTACGATATAGATACAGTAGCTATGCAGTTAGAGCAACTAATTAATCAACCTGCAAAAGCAAATGAAATGGGTATTGCAGCTCGTAAAAAAATATTAGCAGCTTATACTTTATCAAGACAAGAACACGTTTTTAAAACTGCCTATCAAGCAATATTACAATAGTGTAAATATTAAAAATGATATTGCTACTAGTTAAAAATTATTGAAAGAATATTAGTTAAAAGTTTTTTGTGAATTTTAAATTTATACGATATACACAACCAGGTTGGAAATTTAATGTTGTGCCTAAAGCAAAGAAGTTTGCAGCATGTTTATATCATCCTACAATATTGCCTTTAAAAGAAAATATTTTAATAGAGCCAGATAATCATTACGAAACTGAAGCTGCACAAAATGCAGATATTGCTTACAGAGCTTTTTATAAAGGAATTTTACAAGAAGCTACGCAAGAACAATTAACACAAATTAATCAGTTAGGTTCTCCATCTTTAAAAGATGAATATATTTTTATTAAAAAATATTGGGGAAAACCTTGGCTGCTCTTTGCTTTTGTAAGAAGATTATTTTCTTTTCATAATCCTATTAAAGAGTTTAATGCTTTTAGCAATGCTTTGAGTATAAAAAAATATCCATTAAATAAAAATCATGTTTCTTACAATGCTTATCAGCAATTTCAATCTGCTTTAATAAAGCAACAACCTTTAGTATCTGTTATTATCCCAACATTAAACAGATACGAATATTTAAAAGATGTAATGCTTGATTTAGAAAAACAACACTACAAAAATTTTGATGTAATTGTAGTAGATCAAAGCGAACCTTTTAATGCAGCATTTTATCAATCGTTTAAGCTAAACTTAAAAGTAATAGAACAAAAAGAAAAATTATTATGGACTGCCAGAAATAAAGCTATTAAAACTTCTACTGCTGATTATTTATTATTTTTTGATGATGACTCAAGAGTAGAGCCAGATTGGATTGAACAACATTTAAAAACATTAGACTTTTTTAATGCAGATATTTCTGCTGGTGTGTCAATTGCTGTAATGGGTGGCAAAATTCCTGAAAGCTATAATTATTTTAGATGGGCAGATCAGTTTGACTCTGGTAATGCTTTGGTAAAACGTAGTGTGTTTAAAGATATTGGCCTGTTCGATTTGCAGTTTAATAAACAAAGTATGGGTGATGGAGAGTTTGGTATCAGAGCATTTATTAATGGTTACAAAAGTATTTCTAACCATTTAGCTAAAAGAGTACATCTAAAAGTTTCTGCAGGTGGCTTAAGAGAAATTGGGCATTGGGATGGTTTTAGACCTAAAAAACTTTTTGCTCCTAAACCTATACCAAGTGTTATTTATTTATACAATACTTATTACCCTAAACCACTGAATAAAGATGTTGTTTTATTAGGCATAATGTTATCTAATGTACACTATGCAAAAAAACGTGGTAATAATATGATGTTAAGAAGTGTAATACTTACATTTTTAAAATCTCCTTTATTGTTTATTCAATATCAACGAGCAAAAAATAAAGCAAAAAAAATGCAACAAGAAGGAGCTAAAATAGAAAAACTTTCATGCGATTAGCTATTTATAGCGATTGTGTTCATGTAAAAACCAATGATGGAAAAATTGGTTCTGATGTACATATTTTTGTTCGTCAAATAGAAACTTTATCAACTTACTTTTCAGAAGTACATATTTTTTGTCCATTTATTGCTTATCAAAATAATCAATCATTAACTACTTATCAGCAAAAGCATATTTCTTTTTATCCTTTAAAATATTTAGGAGGAAATAATTTAATTGACAAACTGAAAATATTTTTATACATACCAACATGGTTTAAGGCTTTTAGCAAAGGCAATAAACTGAGTGATATAGTGTATCAAAGATTTCCTAACAACTTAAATATTCCTGGTTTTTTTTATTTCTACTTTAAGAAAAAGCCAGTATTTGCAACCTATACAGGCACGTGGGATAGTCATGTTGGTTTATCTCAATCGTATATTTTTCAAAAATATTTATTAAAGAAAATTTTTCGTGGTCCTGTCGGTGTTTATAGCAATGCAAATATTAATGAAGATAGAATTTTTAAAAGTTTTAGTCCTTCTTATACTTTAGCAGAGTGGAATGCAGAAGAAGAAAATGTTCAAGCAAAAATTAATCACCTCAGTAATCAACAAATTAAAACATTAAAACTAATTACTGTTGGTAGTTTAATTGGTTATAAAAATCAGTTGTATATTTTAAATACTTGTGTTTTACTAAAACAGCAAAATATTGCTTTTCATTTACATGTAGTTGGCGATGGAGAAGATAGAAATTTATTAGAGAATTTTGTACAAGAAAATAACTTAACAAAAGAAGTAACATTTACAGGAAGAATAAATACACAGCAATTACAACAACTATATAGAACAGTAGATTTTGCTGTACAAGCTCCTTTGTTAGAAGGCTTTGGTAAAGTACCATTAGAAGCATATTTTCATGGAGTGCTGCCTATTATTAATCATATTTCAATGGCAGATTATATTACCCAAAACAATCGTTTAGGTTATACATTTAATGCTCAAGATAGAGAAGCATTATTTCTTCTGCTTAAAAATATTTTAAGCGATAAACAAAATTTACAAAACAGAATTTTAGCTGCAAGAACTTTTGTACAACAGTTTACCTTAGAAGCATGGGCAAAGCAGTATAAAGATAAAATTGACAAATTTTATTTAGCGTTAGTAAAGTAAAAATGAAAATAGTTTTATTAAACGATAAATTAAATGCAGGTGGTGCAGAAAAAGTTTTAGTATATATAGCTAATTTACTTTTTAAAAATAACTATGATGTAAGTGTAGTTTTATTTTTAGATGAAGCTAAATTAGATAATCAAATAAATAAGCAAATACCTATACATTATTTAAGACGTACATCAAGATTTGATATAGCAGCATGGAAAAAATTAAAAGCATTAACCAATGATGCAGATATAGTGCATATCCATTCAAGATATAATCTTAGATATTTTATGGTGGCAAAAATATTTTTAAATATTCATCATCCTAAAATTGTTTTTCACGAACATATACCAAGCTTTCAGTTAGATGCGTTTACAAAATATTTATTTAAAAAAGTAAATGCTTATGTTGCTGTACAAGATGCAATGCGTAAATGGGCTATAGAAAATAAGTTTGTAAAAATACATAAAGCATTTTATTTACCTAATACAGTTTATCCTCCTCAACAAGCTATTATATTTATTACTACACAAGGTAAATTAATGATGATAGCAAATTTTAGAACTAAGAAAAATCATTTTTTTGCTATTGAGTTAATGAAAGCTTTACCTAACAACTATACACTTGATTTGTATGGTATGATTGATGAGCAAGAATATTTTAATCAAGTAGTACAAGCCATTAACGATAATCATTTACAAAACAGGATAAATATTATTCAAGGTGTTACAGATTTGTATAGCATAATGAAAAATTATTCTCTTGCTATACATACTGCTTATGCAGAAACTGGTCCTTTGGTTTTAATAGAATATTTATATGCAGGACTTCCTTTTATTACTTATCAAACAGGCGATGTAGTAGAAGTTATCAAACAATCTTTACCAGCATTTGTAATGATGGATTTTAATGTTGAAACTTGGGTAAAGCAAATTCAATTAATAGAAAAAGAATATCATGCAACAGCCATGTCTGATGAAATGAAACAAATTGCTAACAAACA
>CAUJDL010000026.1 GCA_963169635.1 Bacteroidota bacterium | reverse complement strand
TTCTTAAAACAGATGAAGTAAATTTTTCGGGTTGACTAAAATAAATTTTCAATAAAGCTTCAAAAACTTTTTTATCAACCTCAGGATTATAATCTTTAAAAAATTTTTCTAATCTATCTTTAGCTTGTTTTGCTCTTTGTTGGTAAGCATTGTCTCCACCATTTTTATATGCATTACTTACAGCATTCAATTGACCAATAATGGTAAACAATTCTAACTTGCTAAAAATTTCATTAAAATAATCGTTAGCAATACTATAAGGTTCATAAGCTGTATAAGCATTTTTAAAATCGGTTAATAAATTTTTATATGCAGCAAATTCTGTATTACTATTTACACGTTCTTGAAAAATTTGTTCGTATTGTAATTTTTTTGCTACAGCATTAGTTCTTGTTAATCCTAAAACTTCTCCTTGCCATTTCTTCCATGCATTACTGATAGAAGCCCATTTAGCAGCATATTGAATTTTAGTTTTCTCATCTGTACGCATAAATTTATCTATCACTTCAAGTGTTTTATCTCTAACTAAAATTTTTGCAGGGTCGTTATATTTTACAATTTGCTCTACAGCAATAGATGGTAAGTATTGTGTTGTTCTTCCAGGAAAACCAAATACTATCGTAAAATCTCCATTCTCTATTCCACTCAAAGAAATGTTTAAAGCCTTTTTAGGAATATAAGGTACATTATCAGCAGCATAATCTGCTGGTTTATTATCTCTGTTGGCATAAATTCTAAACATAGAAAAATCTCCTGTATGTCTTGGCCACATCCAATTATCAGTATCTTTTCCAAAATTACCAATACTACTTGGTGGTGCACCTACTAATCTAATATCTCTAAAAGTTTCTGTTATAAAAGCATAATATTGGTTGCCTTCAAAAAAACTTTTAATTAATACATCTTGTGTAGTTTCTTTTAAAATTGTTTTTTGTAAAGCACTAATATTTTTATTGATGATGGTTTGTCTTTCAGTTTCAGACATTGATTGATTAGTACCTTCTATTACAGCTTTTGTAACATCATCTATACGAATAATAAATGTAACAAATAAACCTTTATTGGGTAATTCTTGCGATTTGTTCATAGCCCAAAAGCCATCATTAATATAATTATGCTCTATGCTTGAATGATTTTGAATAGCACTAAAACCACAATGATGGTTGGTGAGTACTAAGCCTTGGTTAGAAATTACTTCTCCTGTACAAAAGCCACCAAAACTTACAATAGCATCTTTTAAACTTCCTTTATTAATACTATAAATATCTGCTGCAGAAATTTTCATTCCTAAAGAGTGCATTCTGGCTTCATTTAATTGAGTTAAAAGATGAGGAAGCCACATACCTTCATCTGCTTTAGCTTTAAATAATAAGGTTATTAATACAGTTAAGATTAAAAAGATTTTCTTCATATCTAAATATTTTAAGCCCTAAAGATAATTAGCAATATTGATAAAATGACTGTATAAAACATATAATACAATTTATTAAGTAGGCATATTTTTTATTTTTTTCAAAAAATTTTTTTTATTTAAAAATTAATTACTATACATTTACTAAATCAAATAACTGCAAACTCCAATTCCTACGTATAACTTCTAACTTGAGAATTACATTTAATTGTATTTAATTAATTATTAAACCCAACCCATCTTTCAAACTAAAACTATCTGTTATGAAAAAGATTTTACTTCTTTTAACATTATTGTTTGCTGTTTTTACCATACAAACAAAAGCACAAACAACAGTAACTATTGGGACAAATACTTCAACAGTCAATCAGTTCCCACTTTATTACAATTTTGATTATACTTATTCTCAAACTATTTATACAGCAGCAGAAATAGTTGGTGGTGGTGCCCCTACTCCTGGAATTATTAATAAAATAAGATATTATCCTGGAACTACAGTAGCAACAACCAACTGGAAAGATTGGGTAATTTATTTAGGTAATACAACTAAAGAAGGATTTAGTGGTACTGCAGATTTTATACCTCCAGCTTCTATGACACAAGTTTTTAATGGAGTAATAGATGCTAGTACAACTGCTAATACTTGGTTTGAAATTACTTTAACTACTCCTTTTTATTGGGATGGTGCAAGTAATCTCGTTGTAGCTATAGATCAAAATACAGATGCTTATGGAGGATCTCCAACTTGGAAAGGTTATACCTTAGTACCTAGTTCTGGTAGTAAAGGTATTTATTTTTATCAGGATAATACAGATATTTTACCTGCAAGTCCATCAGCTTCTACTAGTAATGCAGTAAATTTAGTAGCACATATACAATTTGATATGAGTAGTGTACCAGCTTGTTCAGGTACACCTACTGCTGGTACTACTACAAGTTCTACTACAAATGCTTGTAGTAATAGTTCTTTTCAATTAGGTTTAAGTGGCTCAACAGAAGCTTCAGGCTTAACCTATCAATGGCAATCAGGTCCTTCTGTATCTGGTCCTTGGACAGATTTAACTGGTGCAACCAATATAGGGTTAGATACTTTTCAAACAACTACAACATGGTATAGATGTAAAGTAGCTTGTGGTGTAGATGAAGCTTTTTCTACACCAATTGAAGTTACTACTCCTGCTTTAGTAAGTGGTACATTTACTATAAATGATGCTTTGCCTACAAGTGGTAGCAATTTCAATAATTTTAATGATGCTGTAAATTATATGGCTTGTGGTGTTAATGGCCCTATAGTATTTAATGTAGATCCAAGCAGTGGCCCTTATAATGAAAGGTTTGTTATAAATGACATTTATGGCACTACAGATATTAATACAATAACATTTAATGGTAATGGAAGAACCATTCAATTTAACTCAACTACATCTGCTACAAGAACAGGTATTCATTTAAATGGAGCTGACTATGTAACTATTAATAATTTAACAATTGATGGTAGTGCAGGTACTTATGCATGGGGTATAGCTTTAACCAACGAGGCAGATAATAATACTATTGCTAATTGTACTATTAATGTTGGTACTACAGGTACTTCAACTAATTTTTTAGGTATAGCTATTAATGGCTCTGCCACAGCTACATCAAGCTCTGGTAATAATGGTAATGAAAATATTATTACAGATAATACTATCATTGGAGGTTATTATGGTGTGTATTTATATGGTAGTTCTTCTTTATCAACAGTAAATATAAATAACAGCGTAGGTTTTAATAATATTCAAGATGCATATTATACTGGTGTGTATGCAATTTACCAATCGGATGGATTACAAATTTATAAAAATGAAATTACACGTCCTACAAGAACTACATTTACTACAGGCTATGGTATATATTTACTATCAGGAACTAAAGGTGCTGTAATAAGACAAAATAGAATACATAATATGTTTGATGGAGCACCAACAGCTACTAATACTGTTTATGCAATTTATATAAGTGCAGATGGTACTGCTGCAGACCCTAACTATATTATTAATAATGCAGTTTATACATTAGGTGGTAATGGTACATTATATGGTATATATAATACTGGTGCAGCATATATGAAAGCCTACCACAATACAATATCTTTAGATAATGCTGCTGCAACAGCAGGTATAACTTATGGTTTTTATCAAGTTACAAGTGATGTTGGTATTGAATTTAAAAATAATATTGTGCATATTACCAGAGGAGGTAGTGGAGCAAAATATTGTATTTATAAGAGTACAGCAGCTACTCCATTGGTAAGTAATTATAATGTATTATTTGTTGGTGGTGCAGGTGCAGGTGCAAAAAATATTGGTTATGTAACTAGTGCAAGAGTAACATTAGCAGATTGGCAAACAGCAAGTAGCCAAGATGCAAATAGTATTTCTGTAGATCCATTATTTAATGACCCAAGTATGGGAGATTATTTATTTACTGAAAGTACTATTGATGATATAGGCGAAGCATTAGGAATAACAGATGATATTGTAGATTCAACAAGAAGTTTAACTACACCAGATCCTGGAGCTTGGGAAGCACCTCCTGTTGCAGGCATAGATGTAAAACCAGAAGCATTAGTATCTCCTGCTACTTCAGCAAATGGATGTTATAACACAGAAACAATTACTGTTAGAGTAAGAAATAATGGTACAACTGATATTAATTTAACTACAAATCCTTTAACTGTTACAGTAAATGTTACAGGTGCAGCTGTAGCAAGTTATAGTGCTACTGTAAATTCAGGTACTTTATTAGCTACTGCTTATATAGATGTTACTATGACTACACCAAGTGCAACACTTGATATGAGTACTACGGGTACTTATAATTTTGAAATGATAACAAGTATGTCAGGTGATATAAATGCTGCTAATGATAACTTTAGTGAAAGTAGATCAAAACAAACATTATCAGCAGGTACTGCAATAGCATCTCCTAATAGTTATTGTGTTACAGGTGGTACACCTACATTAACATTATCTGGTAATACTGGAAATAGTAATGTTCAATGGCAAGAAAGTACTACTTCAATGAGTGGATTTACAGATATTGTAGGTGGTACAACATCTCCATATACTGTAGGCTCTGCTATTACACAAACAATGTATTATCAAGCAATAGTTAGTTGTGGAGTTTCTACTGCAACTTCTACAGAAGATACAGTAGCTTTAAACAACCCATCATTATCAAGTACTACACCAGGCTCTCGTTGTGGTACAGGTACGGTAGATTTGAATGCAACATCAAGTTCTACTGTAAAATGGTATGCAAACCCTTCAGGTGGTACAGCATTATATACTGGCAATACATTTACTACACCTATTATTAGTAGTACAACTACTTATTATGCTGCAGCAAGTGATGTAGGTAGTGGTGCTGATTATAGTAAACCTACTTATGAAGTAGGTAGTAGTGCAACTAACTTATCTACCTATGGAGAAGTATTTACTATAACAGAACAAATATTGTTTAATAGTGTGCAAGTACATTCTACAACTGGTACTTCATTAAATATTAAGCTATACAATTCAGATGGAACAGTTGAGTTAAATGCAACAGGTGCAGTACCAGTTACAGCAGGAACAAGTCCAATCATTAGTTTAGGTTGGATAATTCCGCCAGGTACTTATAGATTAGCAGCAACAGGTATGGTTGGTAATTTTTATAGAGATAATACAAACACAACTTACCCAATAGCCTTAGGTAGTTTTGGTCAAATTAATGGCTTCCATGCAACTATTACTGGAAGTGTAAATGTAGGCACATCTTATTACTTCTTATATAGATGGAACATATCGACTTATTGCGAAAGTGCACGTACAGGTGTAACTGCTACCATTAATACACCTCCAACAATTACTGCATCAGTACTTTCAGATACTATTTGTACAGGTTCATCTACAGATTTATCTGTAACAAGTGGTAATGCAGGATATACTTATACTTGGGATCCAGGAAGCCATGTAGGTGCAACTTATAATGTTAGCCCAACAAGTACTACAAAATATTATGTAAATGCAGAAGATAATAGTGGTGGTCCAAATGATGGTTGTGCTAATATTGATTCTATAACTATTACAGTATTAGATCCTAAGTTAGTTGGTGTTACTCCTGTTTATGCATCTAATTGTAATAATGCTGGTGTAAAGTTAGATGTAATTGATAGCTTATATGTAGGTACAGAAACTAATATGACTGCTCCTACATCTGGTACTAGTACATTAGGTCCAAATATTCTACAATACTATTATGAGGGCAATAAATTACAAACAATTATCAGAAAATCTGAATTAAATAATTTGGGTGCAGTAGCAAATGGTACTATTAAAAAACTTTCATTTTATTTAAATGCAGCAAGTGATGTAAATTTTGCCAATATAATCATCAAAATTGGCCATACTACAGATGCTGATTATGCTGCATTAAATAATTGGAAAACAGGCTTAACAACAGTTTATACTGCAGCAACATATACAATTCCATCTGCAGGTTGGCAAGAGTTTGTATTAACAACTCCATTTACATGGAATGGTGTTGACAATTTAGTGGTTGAATTTATTCATAGTACTGATGCATATAATCTCTCTACAACTAACTCTGCAAATTATAGTACTACATCATTTACATCTACTTTATTTTATAGAGCTGATAATGTTTCTGCTCCAGCTTTTGAAGCCTATAATGGTAATGCAACTTATAGTTATTCTGCACGTCAGAATATGAAAATAACATTTGATGGTGGTTCTAGTTTAAATCCTGTTTGGTCTCCTTTAGCTGGTTTATTTACAGATATGGCATTAACCACACCTTATACAGGTACTCCTGCTTCAACAGTTTATGCAGCACCTTCAACAACAACTACCTATTCTATTGTAGGTAATAATGGATATTGTAATACCAATACTTTAAATAAAGAAGTTCTTATAAGTGCCCTTGGCGAATGGAATGGTTCTGAAAGCACAAATTGGTCTATTGCCAATAACTGGTGTGGTGGTGTACCAACTGCTTCTTCAGCTATTGTTATTCCAACATCTGCTATTAGTATGCCTGTAATATTAAGTGGTGCACAAGATGGTGCAAGTATTAATTTTAAAGAAGGTACATCATTAACAATGAATAGTGGTGCTACTTTAAATGTTACTAATGTATTAGCAGATGGCTCTGCAACTTTAACAGGTACAAAATCATTAATTGCTAGTAATAGTTTTGCATTTGGTAATGTAAATAATAAAACATTTGCATCAAATGGAGCATTAGTTTTAAAATCTACAACATCAGGTACAGCACGTATTGCAGATATTACCAATGCAGGCGTAAATAGTGGCAATGAAATAACAGGTGATATTACTCAAGAAAGATTTATACCAGCTAAGGCATCAAGAAAATGGATATTCTTAAGTAGCCCATTAAGCCAAACAATTGCTGATAGTTGGCAACAACAAATACATATAACAGGTGCAGGTACAGGTGGTACAAATTGCCCTACTTTAACTTCACATACCAATGGTTTTGATGCTACCTTAACTAATGTACCAAATATGTATAGTTATAATGCAGCTAATATTGCAGGAAGTCGTTGGACAGCAGCTACAAGTACTAATGCAACAAATGTAGGTATGGGTGTAGGTTATAGAGTAAATGTAAGAGGTGATAGAAGCATAGGTTGTAGTTTATTAGATGGTACACCAGCAGGCTTAATACCAGGAGAAGTAACCTTAAGAAGTACAGGTAGCTTAAGTGCTGCTAATAAAAATGTAGGAAGCTTTAGTATTACTTATCCAAATGTTGGTATTAATAATTATGTATTTATGGGTAATCCTTATCCAAGTGCTATAACCTTTAGTGGTTTACAAGGAGCTAATGGAACATCTATCAATACAAATTATGCAATTTATATAGCTGCTAATGCCCCTGGTACATATAGTTATTGGAGCGATGATGATGGAGAATTTACAGGTGGTGTTGGTTATGATAATGCAACAGGTAATATTTTAGCTAATGGACAAGCATTCTTTGTACAATCTTTAGTAGCAGGTGATGTAACCTTAAACTTTAGTGAAGCACAAAAAACTACAGAAACTAATACAGGTTATTTCCGTACAGCAAGAGTGTTTAATGAAAAACTAAAAGTAAACTACTTAAAAGACAATCAAAAAGTAGATGAGGTAGTTATTCGTTATGCAAATGATGCAAGTGTAAGCAATACAGCAATTGGTAAAATGGATATACCTTCTATGAACAGTGGTACCTATATTACCAGCTTAAAAGACAATAAAGGTATGGTAGTACAAACCAGAGAATTACAAAACTTAACTACCGATGAAGTATGGTTAAATATAGGAGCAACTGAAAGTGGTAACTATCAATTAAACTTTAGTAATTATGAAAACTTTGCAGGTGCAAGCATTATTTTAAAAGACCACTATACACAAACAGAGCAAGATGTAAAACTAAATGCTACATACAGCTTTAGTATAGATAAAGATAATGCAGCAACCAAAGGCAATGCAAGATTTAGCATAGTATTTAACAGAACTATAGAGCCTGTATATGTAAATAACATGATAAAAATGTATCCAAACCCTGCTAATAAACAAGTAACCTTACAGTTACCACAAAGTGCAGATAACAGCATTGTTTATCAAATAAAAGTAACAGACTTAGTAGGTAAAGTTATTATGCAACAAAAAGCAAATGGCGGTACTACACAGTTTAATATTGATAGATTAACAACAGGCACCTATTTTGTAGAAATTATAGACAGCAAAGGCAATAGAACAACAGAAAAATTAATCAAGAATTAAAATAACATAAAATCATTTGAGTGTTTATCAACTTAAACTTTGATAAACACTCAAATTTTTAACCATTAAATAAGAAAGTATGAAATCTAAATTATTCAAACTAATTGGCTTAATGTCATTATTAATGGTATTATCCTTACCTGTAAAAGCTCAAGACGATTTTGACCCACCAGAAGATGATATACCTGTAGATGGAGGTTTAACTTTATTATTAGCAGCAGGTGTAGGCTATGGTGCTAAAAAAATAAGAGATAACAGAAAAAAACAACAAGAAAAAAATTAATTGATTATAAAATTAGTTTGGCTATTTTTTTCTTTTCTTCATCTTCATAAACACTTATTAACTTTGCTGCCATGCAGCAGTGGACAAATACATCTGAGAAAACTAAGCAACAAAATGATGTTGATGTATTAGAAATACATATTTATCCTTACAATCTTATTGTTTGGAACGATGAGGTAAACACTTTTGATTGGGTAATACAAGCTTTAATGGAAGTATGTAATCATACAGAAGAACAAGCTGAACAATGTGCTATGCTTATTCACTTTAAAGGAAAATATGCTGTAAAAAATGGCGATTATCAAACACTAAAACCAATGTGCAATAGTATTACTGAAAGAGGTATTAATGCAACTGTAGAAAGTATTAGTTAAAAAAATTCAACTGCCTTCTCCCCTTTTTAAATATCAATTATTTTTTTATTGGGTCTAATCTCATTAAAAAACCAATACCTAATAAACTCTTTAATTGTAATCTTGGAGCATTTTTATTAGGTCCAAATATTTTAATATCATCATCATAAATCAAATCTAAATTATAGGTTGATGATAACCATTTATTAATTTTAAATGAGAAAAAATTAGTAAAGAAAATATCTATATTACCTGGCTTATTTCCATAGTTAGAGAACATATCTAACCTACCTCTATAAGCAATATTTTTAGCAATTTCATTATGATATGTTAAGGTAACAAAAGCACCTAACTCACTAAAAGAATGTTTATTTATACCAACACCATAAGCACCTTGTTTAGATAAATAATCATTTGCTACAATTACCCATCTGCTAGTAAATGGAGAAATAAATAAAGAAAATTTAGTGTTAGGTTTATAATCCATTCCTAATGAAAAAATAAGATATGCAGGAGATAAAAATGATGATGAAAAATTAGCTGAACTGCCAGAATAATTATAACCATCAAAAAGCTGACTTCTAAAATTTAATAAAGCAGAAGCATACCATCTATTTACACTATCTATTCTATATCCAAATTTTGATAAATAATCTATTCTGTCGTCATTTTTTCTGCTTCCTAATGTGGTTGCTTGTACAAAACCAAAATTAAAATCAAAACTATTATCCCAAGTATATCTTTTAGCTCTATGATAAATGTAATAGCTAAAATTTGTATTTAATGATAATGAAAAATTATCGCCACCAGCAGCCCAATTACTTAAAGACCCTTGAGCAATATTAGCACCAACAATTCCATTTCTTTTCCATCGCCAAGTAGATGTGTCTTTATCTTTCTTTACATTTTTAAAAATTTCGCCAGAAATTCTTTTTACAGGTATTTCTTGGGCATTTATCACATTAAAAAAACTAAGAAATAAACTTAAATAGATAAATGATTGCTTCATATCTTTTTGTATTACAAAAAATTTGTGCAAAATTAATATCCAAATAAAAATTAACCTGTTAATATTCTGCCAATATGGCAATAGAACGCTTTTTTTGTTATTTTTGCCAATATTTAATACGATAATTTATCAATGGAAATTTTAGGCTTACAAAATAAAGTACACGACGAAGCAAGACAAGGCGAAGCTTTTGCTCCTTTCTTAGAAGATATGAATCAGTATAAAAAACATTTTTATATTGAAAGCTATGGTTGCCAAATGAATTTTAATGATAGCGAAATTGTAGCATCTATACTTAATAAAGAAGGATTTGGTGCTACCAGAAATGTAGAAAATGCAGACCTGATTTTTTTAAATACATGCTCTGTTAGAGAAAAAGCAGAACAAGCAGTACGTAAAAGATTAACTGAATTTAAAAAATTAAAAGTTGCTAAACCAGGTTTGTTAATTGGCGTATTAGGCTGTATGGCTGAAAGATTAAAAGCAAAATTTTTAGAAGAAGAAAAATTAGTTGATATAGTAGTAGGTCCTGATGCTTATAGAAGTTTACCAGGATTAATTGAGGAAGCTGAAACAGGTCAAAAAGCAGTTAATGTACTATTGAGCAGAGAAGAAACTTATGCAGATATTTCGCCAATTCGTTTAGATAGTAATGGTGTTACAGCATTTGTATCTATCATGAGAGGTTGTAATAATATGTGCAGCTTTTGTGTAGTGCCTTTTACAAGAGGTAGAGAAAGAAGTAGAGATGTAAACTCTATTATTGCAGAAGCAACTAACATGTACGAAAGAGGTTTTAAGGAAGTAACTTTATTAGGCCAAAATGTAGATAGTTATTATTGGATAGATGAAACTACCAACGAAACTGTAACATTTGCAATGCTTTTAGAAAAAGTAGCTTTAATTAGTACAGATTTAAGAGTAAGATTTAGTACATCTCATCCAAAAGATATTACAGATGAAGTGATATATACCATTGCTAAGTATGAAAATATTTGCAATTACATTCATTTACCTGTACAAAGTGGTAGTACAAGAGTATTACAATTAATGAACAGAACTTATACCAGAGAATGGTATATGGCTAAAGTAAATAGAATAAAAGAAATAATTCCAGATTGTGCAATTAGTGCAGATATTATTGCAGGTTTTTGTACAGAAACTGAAGAAGATCATCAAGACACTTTAAACATTATGGAATTTAGTCAATACGATTTTTCTTATATGTTTTTTTATAGTGAACGACCTGGAACCCTTGCTGCTAAAAGATATGCAGATGATGTACCATTAGCCACTAAGAAAAGAAGATTAGCAGAAATTGTAGCATTACAAAATACACTTTCGGCAAAAAGTAATCAAAAAGATATTGGTAAAACTTATCAAGTATTAATAGAAGGTAATAGTAAAAAAAGTGATGAATATTGGATGGGTAGAAACTCTCAAAATAAAGTAATTGTTTTTCCTAAAATAAATAATGATTTTAAAAAAGGAGATTATGCTTTAGTGAAAGTAAATAGTTGCACACAAGCAACATTAATGGGAGAAATTGTTTAACACATCAACCTTAATTTTTAAAAAGTGGATTTACAAAGTATAAAAAACAGATTTGGAATTATTGGTAATTCGCCAGAATTAAATCATGCATTAAATACTGCAGTGCAAGTTGCTGCTACAGATTTAACTGTTTTAATTGCAGGAGAAAGTGGTGTTGGTAAAGAAGTTTTTTCTCAAATTATTCATGCCTTATCTGCAAGAAAACATAATAATTTTATTGCAGTAAACTGTGGTGCAATACCTGAAGGAACAATAGATAGTGAACTATTTGGACATGAAAAAGGCAGCTTTACTGGTGCTGTAGATAATAGAAAAGGTTATTTTGAAACTGTAAATGGCGGTACCATTTTTTTAGACGAAATTGGCGAAATGCCTTTAGGCACACAAGCAAGATTATTACGTGTATTAGAAACAGGAGAATTTATAAGAGTTGGCTCTTCTAAAGTACAAAAAACAGATGTAAGAGTTGTAGCTGCTACTAACAGAGAATTATTAGAACATACAGGCAAAGGAAAATTTAGAGAAGATTTATATTACAGATTAAGTACAGTACCTATTCGTGTACCTGCATTAAGAGATAGAAAAGATGATATTATTTTATTGTTTAGAAAATTTGTTGTTGATTTTGCAGAACGATATAAAACCTCTCCTATTCAGCTTGATGATGATGCTAAAAATTTATTAATACAATATCCATTTCCTGGTAATGTAAGAGAATTAAAAAATTTAGCAGAACAAATTTCAGTACTTAGTAAAACAAAAGTTTTAAATGCACTACAACTAAACTCTTTTTTACCAGAACATACTAATAATAGAATGCCTGTATTAGCAAGTGGTTTTGTAAGTAGTGGAGAGTTTGCTAATGAAAGAGAAATTTTATACAAACTTTTCTTTGACATGAAAAAAGATGTTACTGAACTTAAAAAAATGTTTGTAGAAATTCTTAAAAATCCTTCATTAGCTAATACTGCAGCAAACATTACTAAAGAAAGTTTATTAAAAGATTATAATGTAATTCATAACGATGAACAGCAAATTTTAGCTTCTCATACTGTTCAGCCAACAATTGTGCAACCCATTAACACTAATAATAATCAGCCTGTAATTATGAACGATGATATTCAGCATCATGAAGAAGTTGAAGAGTCATTAAACATTATGGATAAAGAAAAAGAACTTATAATTAAAGCTCTTAAAAAACATAAGAGTAGAAGAAAAGATGCTAGTGCAGATTTAGGAATTAGCGAAAGAACGCTTTACAGAAAACTAAAAGAATATAATATTGAAGATTTATAGATAGATAAATATTACTAGATAATGAATAAAGCAAAACAGATACCATGTAATTTTTCTTTTGTAAACATAGCTATTGTTATTATAACATGTAGTTTATTTTTTACTGCTTGTAAAATTTATTCTTTCAGAGATGTATCTATAGATTATTCAAAAATTAAAACAATAAAAATTGGATTTATAGAAAATAGGGCAAGAATTGTAAACCCTCAGCTTAGTCCAATGCTAACAGATAAGTTACAACAAAAAATTACTAATCAAACAAAATTAATAAGAACCAATAATGATGATGCACATTTGCAAATAACAGGCTTTATTGCAGATTATAGTGTATCTACATCTGGTGTTAGTGCACAACAATCTGCTACTAACAGATTAACTGTAACCTTAAACATGAATTTAAAAAATACGGTAGAAAATACATCAAACGATTTTACTGTTACTAGAAGTTTTGATTTTTCTGCTAATTTATCTTTAGATCAAGCACAAGCATCTTTACAAGAAGAAATATTAAGAAACTTAACAGACGAAATTTTTAATCGTATTTTTTCAAACTGGTAATAATGACTCGTTTATTTAAATAGATTGTTGACGTTTTATATAATTGTTTTACTTATTTTCACTTTATGAATATTTCGCTACAAAAAATATTTTATCAGTTTTTAGGCAAAACAGCTATGCAAGATGTGCGTTTAGAAACTTTATATGATTTAGCAGATAAACATCCTTACTTTGCTCCTGCTCAATTATTCTTGTATATTAAAATGCAAGAAGAAGAACATCAACAACAACAAAAACAGTTACAAAAAACTGCTTTATATTTCAATAATTCAAATTGGTTGTACCATCAAATTACACCAAAACCTGAGTTTATACAATTTATTGGTCAAGAAAATGTAGAAATTATTCAGCCAATTTTACATCATGTAATTGAAGAAGAATTAAATAATAGTGTACAAGAAACTTCTTCTACTATTAATAATGATGAACAAGTAATTGAAGAAGCTTTACATGCAACTGTTACAAACGAAGAACCTAGCAATACAACAGAAGAAAATATTGATGAAAGAAAATTTTCTATTACAGCAACAGCTTTAGAAGTTGCAGAACAAACTACCAACCCTGTAATTGAAGAAGCTTTACCAACCATTACTACACCTATAATTCAAGAAATGGAAGAAGCTACTGAAATGAATGAAAATAATGAGCAATCAACTACTGCAGAAAATAATGAAATAGATAATAAACTTGCTGAGATTATACAAAAGCAATTAGACGATTTTAATACACCAGTTTCAGCAAATGATGAAGATTTATTGATAGATAATAATCCACATCATACAGTAGATTATTTTGAATCGCAAGGTATAAAAGCAACAATTGAAACCAATGCACAAGACAAACTTTCTTCTCAATTAAGAAAATTTACAGACTGGTTAAAGCATATTAAAACAAAAAGTATAGAAAATAAAGAAGATTTAGGCACAGACCCAGAATTAGAAAATGCTATACACGGAATTGCCCAAAACTCTAATGAAACAAGGGAAATTGTTACTGAAACAATGGCTGAAGTTTTAGAAAAACAAGGTAAAAAAGATAAGGCAATTCAACTTTATATAAAATTAAGTTTTTTAAATCCTGATAAATCCGCTTATTTTGCAACCAAAATTCAACATTTAAAAGGAATCTGATTATGATGTTAATATTCGTGATATTAGTTGTAATAGCAAGTGTAGCACTTGGCTTTATTGTATTAGTTCAAAATCCTAAAGGTGGTGGCTTAGCAGGCAATATTGGTAGCTTTGGCAATCAGTTTATGGGTGTAAAACAAACTACTGATGTTTTAGAAAAAGGTACATGGACTTTTGCAGGTGCTATTGCAGTTTTAGCTATAATATCTGTACTATTATTTAAAAATATTGGTAATAACTCTGACCAACTAAAAAAGGATTTAGATAAAGTAAATACTACTACTCCAGTAAAATAAATTCAGCAATACTGAATTAAACCATTACTTGTATTTTAGATTTTAACCAACTTTCTTTAATTGGTATTAGCCAATTATTCATGAGTGCATGTTTAGTTGCAGCTAAATTATTAAAGTATAATGTATCGGCTGTAATATGATTATTTTCTATAGCATAAGTAAATTGTGCTAATGGTAATAATTGTATTTTATCTTTTACTATTAAAGCCAATGTTTGTCTATCAAATAAACTAACATTAAATAGTGTTTCTATTTGCTTTAAAACTTTTACAGATTCATAAGTACTACAACCGCCAATGCTAACACTATCATCTGCCATTAAAACTAAAAATTGGCCAAAAAATAAATTAGCATAACCTTTTACAGGTGCACCATGACTTTGCCAAGTTGCTAAAAAATCTTCCATCAAAGCTTCTATTTGTAAAGCTTCGTTCATTGTAAATTTTCTGCTACTTTGATATATCCATACTTTAGCATTATCGCTAAATTCTGATGGTATTAAATGTTTATAGACAAATTCCATTATTAGTAATTTAAAGGTAAATTAATTTTCTTTTTCTTTTTTAGACGATGCAAAAAAATATGCACCTACTAATGAAGCTGCTATTTTGAAAAATAAATTTTTCATAGCAAATGTTTCTTTAAAATTTAATTCTTTAAATAATTTATCATAAAGAATATCTACAACTATTAATAAAGGCAAAAGCACTATTGTAGCAATAATAAACTTTTTAAAATTGATATTTTTCATACAGCTTTTTTATTAATTATCAAAGGTTAATCTTTCTTTTCGTTCGTATTATCTTCCATACCTGCAGCAATAATTTCTGCAATATCTAATACTTTTACTTCCTCTTCTTTTTCTTTAAGTTTTACGCCATCACTCATCATAGTATTACAATAAGGGCATGCAGATACAATAACACTTGCACCAGTTTCTAAAGCTTCTTCTGCCCTCTCTACATTTATTCTTTTAGTACCTGCTTCTTCTTCTTTAAACATTTGTGCACCACCAGCACCACAGCATAAGCCATTACTTTTACATCTTTTCATTTCTACTAACTCAACTTCTAATGCTTCTAAAACCTCTCTTGGTGCTTCATAAATATTATTAGCTCGTCCTAAATAACAACTATCATGGTACGACATTTTTTTACCTTTAATAGGACTTTCATTAGTAATTTTTATTTTGCCTTCACTCATCAGTTGTTGTAATAATACTGTGTGATGTATTACTTCAAAAGTTCCACCAAGCTTAGGATATTCATTTTTAAAAATATTAAAACAATGAGGACAAGTAGTTACTACTTTTTTAATACCATATCCATTTAATACCTGAATATTTTGATAAGCCATCATTTGAAATAAAAACTCATTACCAGCACGTCTTGCAGGGTCGCCTGTACAAGCTTCTTCTTTTCCTAATATAGCATAATTAATACCTACCTTATCTAAAATAGTTGCAAATGCCTTGGTTATTTTCTGTGCTCTTTGATCAAAACTTCCTGCACATCCTACCCAAAATAATATTTCTGGTGTTTCGCCATTGGCTACCATTTCTGCCATTGTTTTAACCTTCATATATAAAAGTTTGTTTGCGAAATTAAGGAAAAAACTTAGAGCTTATCTTTGCAATCTTATGAATAAAAATGTACGTGTAAGATTTGCTCCTAGTCCTACAGGAGGTTTGCATTTAGGTGGTGTAAGAACTGCTTTGTTTAATTATTTATTTGCAAAAAAAAATAATGGAAGTTTTATCATTCGTATAGAAGATACAGACCAAACACGTTTTGTAGATGGTGCTGAAAAATATATTTATGATACATTAACTTGGTGTGGTTTATTACCTGATGAAAGTCCTTTATTAGGTGGTGCTTTTGCTCCTTACAAACAAAGTGAAAGAAAAAGTTTGTACAAACAATATGCAGAGCAATTAGTAAAAAATGGTTATGCTTATTATGCTTTTGATACTCCAGCAGCATTAGAAGAAAAAAGAAAATCTGTTAGTAATTTTCAATACAATCAGCATACAAGAATGAGTATGCAAAACTCTTTGGTGTTAGGAGAAGATGCTACACAAAAATTATTAGCTAATAATATACCTCATGTTATTAGAATAAAAATGCCAGAGAATGAAGAAATAAAATTTACAGATATGATAAGAGGTGAAGTAAATTTTAATGCTTCATTGGTAGATGATAAAGTATTATTAAAAGCAGATGAAATGCCTACCTATCATTTAGCTGTTGTGGTAGATGATTATTTAATGCAAATAACACATAGCTTTAGAGGAGAAGAATGGTTGCCAAGTGCCCCTGTTCATATTTTATTATGGCAATATTTATTTGGGTTAGATAAAATGCCTCAATGGGCACACTTGCCTTTAATATTAAAACCTGATGGTAATGGTAAACTAAGTAAAAGAGATGGAGAAAGATTAGGCTTTCCTGTTTTTGCTATGGATTGGACAGACCCAAAAACAAATGATATAACAATAGGTTTTAAAGAAAGAGGTTTTTTGCCAGAAGCTTTTATTAATATGTTAGCAATGTTAGGTTGGAACGATGGCACTGCACAAGAAATTTTTTCTTTAGATGAATTAATTGATAAATTTTCTATTGAACGTATTCATAAAGCAGGTGCAAAATTTGATTATGAAAAAGCTAAATGGTATAACCATGAATGGATAAAAAAATTAGATGCTACTACTTTAAGAACTAAAGTAAAAAATATACTTAACGATATTACTGTAAATTATCAAGATGAATATATTGATAAAGTAATTGCATTAGTAAAAGATAGATGTACATTATTAACAGATTTTAAAACACAATCATCATTCTTCTTTACAATGCCTGAAACTATTGATATTGCTGCAATACAGCCAAAATGGAACGAACAAAAAACTGTATTCTTCCAAAATTTTATTGAGCAATTAAATGTATTAGAAGATTGGAATACAGTAGCAATAGAAAAATTATTTAAAGATTTAACAACAACTCAACAACTAAAAGCTGGAGAATTAATGTTGCCATTTAGAATAATGTTAGTAGGCGATAAATTTGGTCCTGCTGTATTTGATATAGCTAACCTTATAGGCAAATCATCTACAATAGATAGAATAAAAAATGTTTTAAATCTGCTTTAATTTTTTAAATAGATTTATCAACCTATTTCTACTAAATAATAAAATATATTTGGGTAATATTATAAAAAAATATTATTTTGCATTAGAATTTCATTGGGGGATGAAATGAAAAAAGAGCTGCATAATTCTTTATTGCAGCTTTTTTCTTTTGATAACTGCTTTTAAAAAATCCATGATAATTTAAATAATAATACTTTATTTTGTTGTTCACATTTCAGCTTATAATACATACTTACAAAGTATAAAATTTTTATTTTAAATACTTAAATTATTAACAAAACGCCTTACTTCATTTACATTTATTACAAACTATTTTATGGCAGATTTATTTATAGATGCTCTTAAACAAAGACTAAAAGAAGGATTAAAAAATTATTATACTGATAATTTTGATAGCATAAGATTTGGTAAAAAAACTTGGACAAAAAGATATAGAGAAACCAGGGCTTTTATAAGATATGTTTTTGCAAACATGGGTATTTCTATAGTATCTATTGATAAATTAATTGATAAAAAATTTAAAGCTTATTTACCACAGTTAGAAAAATTTTATCAAATATTAGCAGATGATTATTCAAAAGATTTGATGGTAAATTTAATGGCTTTTAAAATTCTTGGATATAGCCAAATAAAACATTCAGTAAATGATGCAAGTTATTGGGAGAAATTAAAAAAATATGAACAACAAGCTGAAGAAATTGGTTTTAAAGGAGAAAAGTACATGCACTCTCTTTTATATCAATATGATTTAAGACAATTAAACTATGATTTTACTTTAAACTTTACACCTCAAGCTGTATTAATTTATATGGATATGGAGCAATATGCTCATCATAAAAATGGTATTAATATTTCTGCCACTAAAGGAGAAACTGTAATTGATGCAGGAGGTTGTTTAGGCGATACAGCATTATACTTTGCAGATAAAGTTGGCGAAACTGGTAAAGTATATTCTTTTGAATTTATTCCTTATACTATCAATTGCTTTAATAAAAATTTAGATTTGAATAAGCATTTACAAGATAGAATTCATTTAATAAAAAATCCTTTATGGAGTGAGGCTAATAAAAATGTTTACTTTACAGATAGAGGCTCTGGCAGCAGAATAGAAATGGAAAAATATGAAGGTTATGAATATGAAACTGTAACTGTAAGTATAGATGAATTAGTAAATAATGGTACAATAGAAAAAGTAGATTTTATTAAAATGGATATTGAAGGTGCTGAACTACCTGTTTTAAAAGGTGCAATAGAAAGTATCAAAAAATTTAAACCCAGATTAGCCATTTCTATTTATCATAGTATGGAAGATTTTGTCAATATTCCTGCATGGATTCATGATCTTGGTGTTGGTTATAAACTTTATTTAGGGCATTATACCATACACGATGAAGAAACTATTCTTTTTGCAACAACAGCATAAAAAAAATACCATTGAAATTTTATTATCAATGGTATTTTAAAATTTTTTATTGAAGATTTATTCCTTAGTTAATCCTGCTAATAAATATTCGTTGTTTAATTGTGCAATGTAGCTAATAGAAATTTCTTTAGGACAAGTAGCTTCACATGCACCAGTATTTGTACAAGAGCCAAAACCTTCTTTATCCATTTGTGCTACCATATCTAATACACGAGATTTTCTTTCAGGTTCGCCTTGAGGTAATAATGCTAAGTGAGATACTTTAGCAGATAAGAATAACATAGCACTACTATTTTTACAAGCAGCCACACAAGCACCACAACCAATACAAGTAGCAGCATCAAAAGATGCATCTGCTTTATCTTTATTAATTGGTAAAGCATTACCATCTACAGCATTACCAGTATTTACAGAAATATAACCTCCAGCTTGTATAATTCTATCAAAAGCAGTTCTATCTACTACTAAATCTTTAATAACAGGAAAAGCAGTAGCACGCCAAGGTTCTACTACAATTGTATCGCCATCTTTAAATGCTCTCATGTGTAATTGGCAAGTTGTATTACCATGCCAAGGGCCATGTGGTTTACCATCAATATACATAGAGCATGCACCACAAATGCCTTCTCTACAATCATGGTCAAAAGCAATTGGGTCGTCTCCTACTTCAATTAATTGTTCATTAAGTACATCAAACATTTCTAAGAAACTCATTTCAGAAGAAATATTTTCTACTCTGTACATTTTAAAACCACCTTTTATAGTTGAATTTTTTTGTCTCCAAACTTTTAAATTCAAATTCATATTATAATGTTCCATAAGCCAAGTGCTTTAGTTATATATATTTTTATCAATTTATTTATAGCTACGTTGTGTTGGTTTTATTACTTCGTAGTTTAATGCTTCTTTATGTAATTTCCAATTACTTTCATTTTCAAATTCCCAAGCAGCTACATACATAAATTCATTATCCTGACGAAGAGCTTCTCCTTCTTCTGTTTGACTTTCTTCTCTAAAATGTCCACCACAACTTTCTTTTCTTAATAAAGCATCTTTACACATCAATTCTCCTAATTCTAAAAAGTCTGCTACACGTCCTGCTTTATCTAATTCTGGGTTAAATTCATTAATTTCTCCAGGTATTTTTACATCTTGCCAAAACTCTTTTCTTAATGCTTGAATTTCTACAATTGCATCTTGTAAATCTTTTTCATTTCTGGCCATACCACATTTATCCCACATTATTTTACCTAATCTTTTATGAAATGTTTCTACAGATGTTTTTCCTTTAATATTCATTAATGTATTAATTCTGTCTTCTACTTCTTTTGCTGCTTTTGTAAAAGATTCATGGTCGGTAGATATAGCTTTACTATAAATTTCATCTGCTAAATAATTACCAATAGTATAAGGTATTACAAAATAACCATCTGCCAAACCTTGCATTAAAGCACTTGCACCTAAACGATTTGCACCATGATCGCTAAAGTTTGCTTCGCCTAAAGCATATAATCCTTTTACAGTAGTCATTAATTCATAATCTACCCATAAACCTCCCATGGTATAGTGTACAGCAGGATAAATACGCATTGGAACTTCGTAAGGATTTTCGCCTGTAATTTTTTCGTACATATCAAACAAGTTGCCATACTTTTCTTTTACTACTTGTTTACCTAAAGTAATAATTTCATCGTGGCTTGCAGAAGCTACATCTCTACCTTGTTTAGTAATTTCTGTTTTACCATATCTTTCAATGGCTGATGCAAAATCTAAATAAACTGCTTGTTTGCTTGTACCTACGCCATAACCTGCATCACATCTTTCTTTTGCTGCTCTACTTGCAACATCTCTTGGTACTAAATTACCAAATGCAGGATATCTTCTTTCTAAATAATAATCTCGGTCTTCCGGTTTTAAATCATTTGGATTTAATTTTCCGGCTCTAATAGCTTCTGCATCTTCTTTGC
>CAUJDL010000025.1 GCA_963169635.1 Bacteroidota bacterium | reverse complement strand
TAATATACAAAGTGCACAAGCTAATTTAAGTAGAGCCAATAAAGATATTAGTCGTACCATTATTACAGCACCAATGGATGGTGTAGTAAATATTTTAAATGTAAAAAAAGGAGAACGTGTAGCAGGTAATAGTTTTAGTATTGGTACAGAAATGATGCGTATTGCAGATTTAAATAGTATGGTAGCAATTGTAGATGTTGGCGAAAATGATATACCAAAAGTTAGTTATGGCGATACAGCTGTTGTATCTATAGATGCTTTTAGTAATAGAAAATTTTTAGGTATTGTATTTAAAATTGCTAATCCTGCAGTTTCATCAAGTGTAAGTAGTGCTGCAAGTACAGAAGTAGCTAATTATAAAGTACATATTAGATTATTAAAAGAAAGCTATATTGATTTAATTGAAAAAGGAAAACCTTTTCCGTTTAGACCAAATATGAGTGCTTCTGCAGATATTCAAACACAAACAGTAAAAGAGGCAATATCTGTTCCTTTATCTGCTGTAACTACCAGAGATACTAAAGATAATGCACCAACAACTGCAAATAAAACAGATGAAAAAGCAGTTAATGATGCACCACCAACAAACACTAATAAAGATATTCAAGAAGTAGTATTTGTAAAACAAGCTAATAATACAGTTAAAAAAGTAATTGTAACTACTGCTATACAAGATATAGATTATATACAAATTACTAGTGGCTTAAAAGAAAATGAAGAAATTATTACAGGTCCCTATAGCTTATTAAGCAAAACTTTAAAAGATGGCGATTTAATTAAAGTAGTGAAGAAAGAAGATTTATTTGAGGGTAAGAAAGAATAATATTTGTTGAAAGTTTATTTAAACTAAATTTTTTTCCATTAAATAATGTGGAATAGAAATTTCTATAAACTCATCACCCATTAATTGATAGCCTAATTTTTTATAAAAACCAACTGCATTTTTTCGGGCATGCATGGTAATTTTTTTAAACCCTTTATCTCGGGCAATATTTTCTGCAAAATACATTAATACTTTACCAATTCCTTTGCCTTGCAAACCACTAAGTACAGCCATTTGTCTTAACCTTAGTGTATGTGGATCATCTGTTTTGGTTAATAAACAACAGCCTTCTAATTTTTCTTCATCAAAACAACCAATTAATATATCATCTTTTTCTCTCGCTAACTCTTCTAATGTAAATTGTAAGCCTAATGGTTTGCGTAAAATATTATAACGCAAATCTACCATTTGTTTATACTCTTTAGAGTTATGGTAAATTAATTTTAAAGCCATATAATTTTTTTGTTAGTTTGATAGTAATATAAATACTGCTTTACAAACTTTTCAGCTTATTCACTAAAGATAATAATAGTTTTCATTAGTAATCATAATTTATTAAATATTTCTTTCATTCAATATCTGTTTACAATAAACCACACAACCCTAACTTTGCCACAAATTTTATAATTATGGAATATAGAATAGAAAAAGATACCATGGGTGAGGTAAAGGTTCCTGCTCATGTTTATTGGGGTGCACAAACACAAAGAAGTATCGAAAATTTTAAAATTGCACAGGATATAAATAAAATGCCTAAAGAAATTATTACTGCTTTTGCTTACTTAAAAAAAGCTGCAGCATTAGCCAATAATGAATTAGGTGTTTTGCCAGACGATAAAAAAAATGCAATTACATCTGTTTGCGATGAAGTTTTATCTGGTACTTTAAACGATCAGTTTCCTTTAGTTGTTTGGCAAACTGGTAGTGGTACACAAAGTAATATGAATGTAAATGAAGTAGTAGCTTATAAAGCTCATGTAAATAATGGTGGGCAATTAACAGATAAAGAAAAATTTATTCATCCGAATGATGATGTAAATAAAAGCCAAAGTAGTAACGATACTTTTCCTACAGCTATGCATATTGCTGCATATAAAATGTTAGTAGAAACTACCATTCCAGGAATTGAAAAATTAAGAGATACACTACAAGCAAAAAGTAAAGCTTTTATGCAAGTAGTAAAAATTGGTCGTACACATTTTATGGATGCTACACCACTTACTTTAGGTCAGGAGTTTAGTGGTTATGTTGCACAATTATCTCATGGAATAAAAGCTATTAAAAATTCATTAGCACATTTAAGTGAGCTTGCTTTAGGAGGCACAGCAGTAGGTACAGGAATTAATACACCTAAAGGATATGATGTAATTGTAGCAAAACATATTGCAGCATTAACAGGCTTACCTTTTGTAACTGCAGAAAATAAATTTGAAGCTTTAGCAGCACATGATGCAATTGTAGAAGCTCATGGAGCATTAAAAACTGTAGCAGTTAGTTTAATGAAAATTGCTAATGATATTAGAATGTTATCAAGTGGCCCACGTAGTGGTATTGGCGAAATTTTTATACCAGATAATGAACCAGGAAGTTCTATTATGCCAGGTAAAGTAAATCCTACACAATGCGAAGCATTAACAATGATTGCTGCACAAGTATTAGGTAATGATGTAGTAATTAATGTTGGTGGAAGTAATGGACATTTTGAGCTAAATGTTTTTAAACCTGTAATGATTTATAACTTTTTACATAGTGCACGTTTAATTGGTGAAGGCTGTGTAAGCTTTAACGATAAATGTGCTGTAGGTATAGAACCTTTAGCAGCAAATATTAAAAAGCATGTAGATAATAGCTTAATGTTAGTTACTGCATTAAATACAAAGATTGGTTATTATAAATCTGCAGAAATTGCACAAACTGCACATAAAAATGGAAGTACATTAAAAGAAACTGCTATAGCTTTAGGCTATTTAACAGCAGAACAATTTGATGAATGGGTAGTACCAGCAAATATGGTAGGAGAAATTAAATAAAATATTTTTCTTTTTGTATTCGTAGAATTCATTTGTTATCGCAGAGTCTTATTTATAGACTCTGCGATTTTTTATTTCTCAACAGAATATCTTTTCAAGGATTATGATGATAAACATTATTAACTAAATAAATATTCTACATCTTCTTTAGTAAGCGATTTTACAAAACCTTCATCATCGGTAATTAAATCTTTTGCTAAAGCTCTTTTCTTTTCTTGCAGTTTTAAAATTTTATCTTCTACAGTATCTGTACAAATCATTCTATAAGCAAAAATATTTTTTGTTTGTCCAATTCTATGTGTACGATCTATAGCTTGTTGCTCTACTGCAGGGTTCCACCAAGGATCTACAATATATACATAATCTGCAGCAGTAAGGTTTAAGCCTATACCACCAGCTTTTAATGAAATTAAAAATACCCTACAATTTTCATCGTTTTGAAAACGGGTAATTGCCCTTTCTCTTTCTGCTACTGTACTACTACCATCAAAATATTCATAATCTATTCCTAAGGCTTGCATTTTTTCTTTTATTAAAGCAAGCATACCTAAAAACTGAGAAAAAATTAATGCTTTATGGTTGCTGATATTTTCTGTAATCTCTCTTCCTAACTCTTCTAACTTAACAGATGTATTAGGATATTTTTTTTCATCTACTTCTTTAATAATGGCAGGGCTATCACAAATTTGTCTCAGCTTCATTAAACCTTGTAAAATGGTTAGTTGACTTTTATGTATTCCTTGCTCTTGTACTACACCTAAAATTTTATCTCTATAATCGTTTCTATAAGTATCATAAATTTTTCTTTGCTCTGTATCCATTTCGCAATACAAAATCATTTCTTGTTTTTCTGGTAAGTCTTTAGCTACTTGTTCTTTTGTACGTCTTAAGATAAATGGATACAATAATTTTCTTAAATGCTCTTTCTGATCTTTTTCACCAAATTTATCAATAGGTAATGCAAACTCATTTTTAAAAAACTCCTGACTGCCCAACATACCAGGGTTTAAGAAATTCATTTGTGCAAAAATGTCAAATGTATTATTCTGCAAAGGCGTACCACTAAGGCATAATTTATTTTTTGCTTTTAATATACATGCAGCTTTTGTAACCTTACTTGCAGGGTTTTTTATTGCCTGACTTTCGTCTAAAATGATATAGTCAAAATTTACTTCTGCAAAATGTTTTATATCAGCTCTTAAAGTGCCATAAGTGGTTATTACCACATTTACTTGTGTATTAGTTAGCGAAGCTCTATCTCTTGCACCACCATGATGAATAGTATAATTTAATGCTGGTGTAAATTTTTTAATTTCATTTTGCCAGTTAAACATTAATGTTGTTGGACAAACAACTAATGCTTTCAACTCATTATTTTCTTCTTTAAGATGATGTAAAAAACTAAGAGATTGTACTGTTTTTCCTAAACCCATATCATCTGCTAAAATGCCACCCCAACTTACTTCTTTTAAATAATTTAACCACTGAAAACCACTTTCTTGATAGGGACGAAGTACTTTAGATAAATGCTTTGGTGGTTTTATTTTTTTTATTTCGTGGTTATATCTAAGCTTATCATATTTTTCTTCTAATTGTACAAAAAGTTCTTCTTCATTTCTTTGATTATATAAATCTTCAACTACACTAAACTGGTATTTACTCAGCTTCATGTTATTTACTTTTCCTTCGCCAACTTTAAATAACAAAGAATATTTTCTTATCCATTCTTCTGGTAAAATACCTAATGTACCATCTGCCAATGGTACAAATTGTTGCTTATTGGCTAAGGCTTTTTTAATATCATCAACCGTAATTTTTTGTTCGCCAAATCTTATTTCAATTTTTGCATCAAACCAATCGGTGTTACTACTAATATAAATTTTTGTAGAAGGCTTTGCTGTATTAAAACGAAAGTTTTTTAAAGCATCCATGCCATAAACATCTATATTCATTTCTTTTATAGCATCTACAAATAAAAAGAACCAATTATTTTTTAATACATCTGCACCTCTTAATGCCAATGTATTGTTATCGTTGGTTTTTATAAAGTGAGAGTGTAAGTTTTCTATTTTTTGCAACCATTCTTTTTCTGCTTCAATATTTCTATACACTAATAAAAGTTTACCATCAAAAGGTAGTATCATGGTTTCTTTATCAACTGTACTTACATCAAAACCTTTGTAAGAAAATATTGGTTGCAGAACAAGATACTCACCACGTTCTTGTAATAAAATTTTTACATTAGGTTTTTCATCTTTTACTTCTGTTTTTTGTACATTACCAAAATCTACCAAATATTCTTTAGATAAAGGCAGTATTAATTGATGTAAATATTTATCCCATTCTTGTATTGGTACAATTATTTTTCCTTCTGGTAAAAATTTTTCAGTAATTAAAATATCTTCTATTCTTTTCCAAGTATATAGTTGATGATGATAATTAAATAGTAAAGGAGTGCTACTTATATTTTCATTTAAGTTAACTATTGTATGTGGCAATTTTGCTTTACAAATTATTTCATAAACATTGTTTTGAAAATTGATACTAAATATGGGAGAAATAGTTTGGTTGCTAAATTCTGCTTGTTCTAAATTATCAGTAATAAATTTTTTTCCTTCGGGTAAATAAAAAGTAAAATTGCTACCAGCTAAATCTGTAAATAAATTTTTGAATTTAGCATGTAAGTATTCATTAATTAGCTTTTTAGTTTCTTCTGGTAATGCTGCATTATGTTGTTGAATAATATTTTCCCAAACACCACTAAATGGTGAGTTTCTGGTAAGAAATTTATTTACTTCGGTAGGTAAAAATTTTCTTATTTGTTGTAGTAAAATTTTATCGTCTTCGCTAAAAGGTTCAGTATTGATAAACTTATTTAAATCTAACTTTTCTACCTTGCCTAAATATTTACTAAAGTCTTCATCAGGCTCTCCTTGTACTGCTTCTACTTGTATAAATGGGTATTGAGTTTGATGACTTATAACTACGCCTATTTTTACACTACTTTTTTGTAAAGAATTGATATGAGTAGTTGTAATATTTTCTATTGGTGTATATGTTGTAGTATTTATTAGAGGTTCATCCCAAACTGGTTTTGGTTTTATTTCAGTATTAGATGGTGCATTAATACGTTGTATAGTATTGTCTAAAACTCTTAAAAATGGTTTGCCATTTTGATAAGTAAATTCAAACTTACCAGTTAAATCATCTTCTAAAGAATAGCCATAAATACCTAATAATTTATTTTTTACTGCATCCCAATTTCTGATACTATCAAAATAATCAGCTTTATAATTATTTAACAATTGAAGAAATACAATTACTTTTTGTGTACATAATGGATAATTTTTTTCAGTTAAATCATCACAATAAGTATCAAAATTTCTTTCTTCATTTTTACGAATAATAACTTTCCATTTTTTGCCTTTCCAATTTATTTCTGCATGTACACGTTCATCTTTTGCTTCTATAATATTTGCTTTGTTAGTTCTTAAAAATTCTTCAGCTTCGGTATAAGCTTTATGCGATGAGAGCATTTTAATAAATTTTAAATCTATTTGCTTCATCTTAATAACAGTATGTTGCTGATTGTAACTTGTGTTAGAGTTGGCTAACATGTTACGTTCTATCATATCTTGTAAATGAAATAATGCACCAGCTTTATGTCTGCATATTTCACTAAGATTATAGGGACAAGTACACCTAAAATTTATTTTTTTCTCATCTTGATAATTGTTGATGTAAACTTTATAATAAGTAGCATAAGTATCGTCTTTCACTCTAAAAACAACATTATTCAAATATGCATTATTTTCTATAAGCTCTACATTGCCAGAAGTATGAATTTTTTTTCCTCTTCTAATAGATTCTTCTGAACCATTATTATAAATACATTTTATGATATAGGGTAAAGCCATGAAAATAGAACAGTTTAAAAAAGATTAATCTGCAAATGTAAATGAAACTAAATGGCATTTTACCTTGTAAGGGATAGAATGTGGAAGAAAAAATAAATAAATTTTTAAAAGATATTTTTTTGAAAAAATAGATTTATCTTGTGCAGTTTTTTACTGCTCTAATCATTTCTTTTTTACTAATAAGACAAAGTATTTTTTTAATTATAAAAATTGCAGAGATCTTTTGGTGCTTTCAAAAATTCTTTCTCCATTTTATACAAAGTAATTAAATTGTGTTATGAGCTATATTGCACATTTACAAAAAGATAAAAAACTTGCCAAGTGTTTAAACCTAACTATTGATGAATTATATTTTCATAAAAATATTTCATTACGCTTAATGGCTGCTATTTTAAGCCAACAATTAAGTACCAAAGTTGCCAAAGTTATTTACCAAAGATTTTTAGATTTATATCATACAAAAGAGCCAACACCACAACAAGTATTAGATACCCCATTTGAGGAACTTAGAAATATTGGCTTAAGTAATGCTAAAGTGCATTATGTAAAAAATGTTGCAGCATTTTGTTTAGAACATAAAATTACTGATAAGCTTTTATTGAAAATGAGTAATGATGCAATTATAGATTTATTAACCCAAATAAAAGGTGTAGGAAAATGGACTGTAGAAATGTTATTAATGTTTAGTTTAGGAAGAGAAGATGTTTTTGCAGTAGATGATTTAGGCATTCAACAAGCAATGAAAGAACTATATAAATTAGATGATACTAACAAAAAACTAATGAAAGAAAAAATGATTTTAATTGCCGAAAAATGGAAACCTTATAGAACTTATGCTTGCTTATATTTATGGAAATGGAAAGATAAATAAAAAAAAGAAGCTGTCTTTTTAAGACAACTTCTTTCATCTAAAAACTAACTATTGCTGCTTACGAAATCTTTTATCTTTTCTTTCTTTTAATATCTCATCTCTTTTCTTAATTTGCTCTTTAGTTAATACAGTATCAACTTCTGCTCTTCTGGCTTTACTAACTTCCAATATTTGTTGCTTTTTTTCTTCTGGTGTAAGGTCATCATTATCTCTTATTGCTTTTATTTTAGCAGCATAAGCGGTATGAATAGCTTTAATTTTTGTAGTTTGACTTTCAGATAGATTAAGATCAGTTTTCATTTTATCCATCATCTTATCTATATTTTCTGCTGTATTTTCTTTACCCTCTTTTACTTTTTCTTTTTGTTCAGGTGTAAGTATAGCTTCTAATTTTTCTATTCTTTCTTTTTTAAGAGCAGATTCCCTTTTTTTAAATTCACCCATAGTTATATTATCATCACTTTTGAGAGCTTTCATTTTTGTTCTAAACTCTTCATTTATAGCTTTTGCTTTTGCTTTTTGCTCATCGGTAAGTTGTAAATCTTTTCCAAAACCATCATGTTTATCGCCTCTCTCCATTTTATTTTTTCTAAACTCTTTTCTATTGCCATTTTCTTGTGCTTGTAATTGTGTAATTCCTAGAATTAAAACTGTACCAAGCATGGCTAAAATTATTTTTTTCATAAAAGATTTTTTAATGTTTTTAAATTTATTTCAATCATAGACTTTCGTTTATCATGAATGTTTAAAACTGTTTAAGAAATATTTGTTAATTAGTAGTTAATGCAAGAGAATTTTATTTTTTAATGATAAAATTGAAATAAGCATTTTACCCTATTACATTTGCATAAATATTTATCATTTTGAAGTATTTGATAGTTTTAGTAGCTGTATGTTTTTTTAATAGCAATTTTTTAATTGCTCAATCAGATACTATTATACATACCCCTAAAGTAAAAGATACTTTTAAAGTTCAACAAAAGAAAATAACAGATAGTACTAAAGCAATAAAAAAAACTAATAGTACTACCACAGTTGCAGATACTTCTATAATAATTAATGATACTGTAAAAGCTATAGATACATTAACCAATTTAGATAGCTCTAAAAATATAATTACACCTATTATACATAAAAGCAAAATTGATACATCAACCTTTGATGCAATTATCTTTCATAAATATTTTCCTTTAAAACATAATAAAGTTTATATGCTATCTCCTTGGCAGCATATTCAAAATAAAGATGTATTATTTTATAGTTTATTATTTTTAGTTGCATTTTTAGCGATTATTAAATTGTCTTTTTCAAAATATTTTGCTGGTTTGTTTAAACAGTTATTGCAACAATCAAATAAACAAAGACAAACACAAGAGCAAATTGTACAAAATAATTTTCCATCTTTATTATTAAATTTTCTTTTTGTATTAAGTGGTGGAATGTTTATTGCTTTATTAGCTTTTAATAAGCACTGGGTGCAAGAAAATTTTTGGTTGTTATTTTTATATAGTACAGTTTTATTAATAATTATTTATGGGTTTAAATATATGTTTCTACTTTTTTTTGGGTGGTTATTTAATTTAAGTAAAGCAACAGATACTTATACTTTTATTGTTTTTTTAATAAATAAAATATTGGGTATTATTTTTATTCCTATCACATTTATTATAGCATTTTCGCCAAGTTTTATTGCAGAAATTGTATTAACGATTACATTAATTTTATTAACAATTTTATTTTTATATAGGTATTGGTTAAGTTTTTTAGCTATAAGAAATAATTTAAAGGTAAGTGCCTTACATTTTTTTCTTTACCTTTGTGCCATAGAAATATTGCCTTTAGCAATCTTATATAAGGCAGTATTTAAAATCATTCAAGGGTAAATATTTTAAAAAGTTGATGTAAAGTATGGCAAAGTCTGGATTAAAAAGTGCTGAATCAGTAACCACCAAAAAGAGGATTTTAATTTCTCAACCACGCCCCGAAAGTGAAAAATCTCCTTACTTTGATTTGGAGAGAAAATATGGAGTAGAATTAGTTTTTACACCTTTTATTAAACTTGTAGGCTTAGAGGCAAAAGAGTTTAGAAAACAAAAAATAGATATAGCTAGTTTTTCTGCTGTTATTTTTACGAGTAGAAATGCGATAGATCATTTTTTTCGTACTTGCGATGAAATGAAAGTAGCTGTTAGTCAAGACACAAAATATTTCTGCATTACAGAAGCTGTAGCCCTTTATCTACAAAAATTTACATTATACAGAAAGCGTAAAGTTTTTTATGGTGCCGATGGTACTAATAAAAGTTTATTTGATGTAATAAATAAGCATAAAGAAAACGAACGTTTTATGTATGTATGCAGCGAAAATCAGCAAGATAATGATATTGTAAATTGGCTAAAAACACATAAATGCGATTTTGTTTTAGCATTCATGTATCGCACCATCAGTAATGATTTAAAATCTTTATTTGAGAAAAAAGGTTACGATATTATTTGCTTATTTACACCAAGTGGCGTACAAAGTTTATTTGATAATTTTCCTAAGTTTAAACAAAATGGAACTATTGTAGGTGTATTTGGAAACAATACTTTAAAAGCTGCAGAAAATGCAGGTTTAGAGCTTTTAATTAAAGCTCCTATACCACAAGTACCAAGTATGATTACTGCTTTAGATAAATTTTTAGCTGAGAAAAATGTAAAAGCTAAAAAATAATTTTTTCTACAATCACATCTTAAAGTTTTATTGCAAGTAAAATATTAACATTGGTTAATGTAAATATTTTATAGATTGCATTGCTATGCATTCTAACCATCTTATTAATGAAACTTCTCCTTATTTATTGCAACATGCATACAACCCAGTAAATTGGTTTCCTTGGTGCGATGCAGCTTTTGAATTAGCCAAAAAAGAAAATAAACCTATATTAATTAGTATTGGTTATGCTGCTTGTCATTGGTGTCATGTAATGGAAAAAGAAAGTTTTGAAGATGATCAAACGGCAACTTTTATGAACAATCACTTTATTAATATTAAAATTGATAGAGAAGAAAGACCTGATTTAGATAGTATTTATATGGATGCAGTACAAGCTTTAACAGGTAGTGGAGGTTGGCCTTTAAATGTTTTTTTAACTACCGATAAAAAGCCTTTTTATGGAGGAACATATTTCCCTAAAGTAAAAATGTATAATAGATTAACTTGGTTAGAAGTATTGCAAAATATAGTTACAGCTTATCGTACTAGAAATCATGAAATAGAAAATCAGGCAGAAACTTTAACACAGCATATTTTATCTACCAATAATTTAATTTTAAAAAAATCTTCCGATAATTTTTTGTTGAATGAAGAAACAACAGAAATAATTGTCAAAAATATTTTACAACAAGCAGATACTACATGGGGTGGTTTTAGTAAAGCTCCAAAATTTCCTCAAACGTTTACTATACAATATTTAATAAGACAATATTATTTTACTAAAAACGAATCAGCTTTAAAACAAGCATTATTAAGTTTAGACAAAATGATTGATGGAGGTATTTATGATCAAATAGGTGGTGGCTTTGCACGTTATAGTACAGATGATAAATGGTTTGCACCTCATTTTGAAAAAATGTTGTATGATAATGCTTTATTGATAGATGTTTTATGCGATGCTTATCAACTAACACAAAAGATACACTTTAAAGAAATTATTGAGCAAACACTTGCTTTTGTTGAACGTGAACTTACAAATAAATCTGGTGGTTTTTATAGTGCATTAGATGCAGATAGTGATGGTGTAGAAGGTAAATATTATACATGGTCTAAAACAGAAATAGAAGATATATTAAAAGATAATGCAACAATTTTTTGCAAATACTTTAATGTAACAGCAAACGGCAATTGGGAGCATACCAATATTTTATGGAAAACTAAAACTTTAGCACAATTTGCTTTAGAAAATAATGTGGAGGAAAATGAATTTAAAGCAATAATAGAACAAGCTAAATTAACATTACTTCATCATAGGAATAAAAGAATAAAACCATTATTAGATGATAAAATTTTATTAGGATGGAATGCTTTAATGATTAAAGCTTATTGTAAAGCTTACGCTGCAACAACTAATGAAAAGTATAAGCAAATTGCAGTACAACAAATGAGTTTTTTAGAACAACATTTAAAAGTAAATAATCAATGGTATCATACTTTTAAAAATGGCACAGCAAAAATTGAAGCATTTTTAGATGATTATGCTTTTTTAATACAGGCTTTTATTTATTTACAAGAAATTACTGCACAAGAAAATTATTTATTAGAAGCACAACAATTGTTAAATTTTGTATTAAATAATTTCAGTAGCAATACATCATTATTTTACTATACACATCAAACCCAAAAAGACATAATTATAAGAAAAAAAGACATGTATGATGGAGCATTACCAAGTGCAAATGCTGTTATGGCTTTAAACCTTTTTTATTTATCTAAAGTCTTTAATAATCAAGAGTGGAAAACCTTATCAATTAATATGTTAAATGAACTGAATGAAGTAGTAATAAAATATCCCACATCATTTGGGATTTGGTTGTCTTTTATTCAGCAAATAGTATTTGAAATGCAAGAAATAGTACTAACAGGGAAAACTGTAAAAGATATACTACCATTGGTTTTAAAGAAGTTTATCCCTAATAAAATTGTACAATGTACTACAAAAGAAAATAATCATTTTGCATTATTAGCAAATAAGTTTAAAGTAGAAAAAAATTTATATTATTTATGTAAAAATTATCAATGTAATAGCCCAGAAGAAAATATTGAAAAATTTTTAGCAAGTATCTAACAAAACTCAATTTTTTTATTGTAACAAGTAATTTTTTAATAAAATATGATATAAATGATATTCTTAAACACAATAAACTATAAAATAGTACGTTATTATTTTCCCTAAAAAGGGTAATATTTTTTAAAAAAAAATTTTGAGGAAAAAAAATATCTATATATTTGTCCACTATCTACCCTTCAATTATTTTGTAGAATGAGAAAAAGTTTAAGTGCACTTCTATTACCTGCTTTACTAATAAGTATGGCAGCATGTAATAAAAAAGGAAAGGTGAAAGGAACACCTGACAATGGTCTATTAGTAGGCGTAGCACCTAGTGCTAAACCTAGTGTTGGAAGACCTGGTAAAATGGTTTATATACCACCTGGAACATTTCACATGGGTCCAAGTGATGAAGATATAAACTTTAATTACACAGCTCGTAACAAACAAGTTTCCATTAATGGATTTTGGATGGATGCTACAGAAATTACCAATAATGAATATCGACAATTCGTTTATTGGACAAGAGATTCTATAGCATTAAAAGAATTAGGCTATGTAAAATCATCAAATGGTGGTGGTGGAGGCGACTCTGCAATTGCTGTAGATTGGTCTAAGAAAAAAGATATTAAATACGATCAAAGTACCTTAGAAAAATTGGGCAACAAATTAATGATTGATGCTCCTGAAAGATTATATGGTAAAATAGAGGTAGATCCTAAAAAAATAGTTTATCATATAGAATACTTTGATTTATCAGAAGCAGCTAAAATCGAAAATAAAGATGTACCTCGTACTAAATTTATTAAAAGATTCGATCAGCAAATTTATCCTGATACTTTAGTATGGATGAGAGATTTCTCTTATGCATATAATGAACCTATGACTAAACGTTATTTTAGTCATCCTTCTTTTGGTAATTATCCTGTAGTTGGTGTAAACTGGAAACAAGCAGTTGCATTTTGTCATTGGAGAACTCACTATTTAAATAGTTATTTAGGCAAAAAGAAAAAAGCTAACGAAAGTGATTACAGATTACCAAGTGAAGCTGAATGGGAGTATGCTGCTCGTGGTGGCAGAACAAATTCTATGTATCCTTGGGGTAACTATTATTTAAGAAATAAGAAAGGTTGTTTATTAGCCAATTTTAAACCTTGGCGTGGAAACTATCCTGAAGATGGAGGTTTTTATACTGTAAGAGCAGATGCTTATTGGCCAAACGATTTTGGTTTATATAATATGGCAGGTAATGTAGCAGAATGGACAGGTTCTTATTTTTATGAAGGTTCTTACAATTTAATACACGATATGAACCCAGATATTCGTTATGATGCAAATGACGATGACCCTCCAAGAATGAAAAGAAAAGTAGTTCGTGGTGGAAGCTGGAAAGATGTAGGTTATTACTTACAAACAGGTACTAGATCTTATGAATATCAAGATACAGCAAAATCATATATAGGTTTTCGTTGTGTAATAGATTTAGCACCAAGAATGGGTAAAAGAAAATAATTAAAACTTTAAAAATATTTTCTTAAAGAAATTAATCAATCGTTTTTTATTTAACAATTATAAAATCACAAACAAAACAAATCTAAAACCGTTATAACATGGCAGCAAAAATTCCTCCTAAAGTAGGTAAAATCGTAGACGTCTTAGTTTCTATTGCAGCAGCAATAGTATTATTTGGAGCACTTCAAAAATTAATGCACACTAAATTAGCTGATTTGTTTTTACAAATAGGCTTATACTCAGAGGCATTAATCTTCTTGGGTTATGGTCTTTTATATATGTATTATCCAGCAATGGATGAGCATGAAGTTCATGTACCAGGTTTAGATGATAAAGGAAATCCTGCAATAAATACCATGGAAAAAATGATGAAAGAAGCAGATATTACACCTGCTAACTTAGGTAATTTAAGTGCTGGATTTAAGAAATTTGGTAGTACAGTATCTCAAATTACTGATTTGAGTGATATGGTTAAATCTACTGGTGATTTTTCTACTAAAACTAAAGAAGCAGCTACTGCATTAGGTAATGTAGCTGGTGCTGTAACACAAGCTGCTACATCACTAAGTTCATTTAATGAAGCTTCTGAAAGTACAAAACAATTCCATGGTCAAGTACAAGTATTAAGCAAAAACTTGGCTTCTCTTAATGCTGTTTATGAAATGGAATTACAAGAAAGTAATAATCACTTAAAAGCATTAAACCAGTTTTATGGTAAATTAGCAGAAGCAAGTTCTTTAATGAATGGTACAGCAGAAGATGCTGCTAAAGCTAAAGAACAAATTGCTGCATTAGCTGGTAATCTAACTAGATTAAACCAAGTATATGGCAATATGCTAACAGCAATGTCTGGTAGATAATTTTTTTCTTTTTTATAAAAAGAAAAACGAGTTTAATAACCTTATTTGTAAATTATACTATAAAAATAATAAAAAATGGCACTACCTAAGGAGCCAAGGCAGAAGATGATTAACTTAATGTATTTAGTGTTAACTGCACTATTAGCATTAAACGTATCATCTGAAATCTTAAATGCTTTTAAAACTGTAAAAAGCAGTTTAGAAAGTTCAAGCGTATTAGCAAGCAGTAAAACAGATCAATTATTTGAATCTTTCAAAGAAAAAATGGAAGATCCAAAAACACAAGCTGAAGCATCTATATGGTTTGAAAAAGCAAGTCAAGCACATAAATTGTCTGAAGAAACATTTAAATATATAGAAGATTTAAAGTTAGAATTAATGAAAGAGGCTGGTTTTAATCCTAATAATAAAAAAGATGGAAAAACTGACTCTACATTTAAAGAAGATAATTTAGAAGCTGCTACAAGATTACTTGTAGAGTCTCCACCAAATGGAAAAGCAAAAGGCAAAGAATTATATAAAAAATTACAATCACTGAGAGATGGATTATTTGCTTTAGATAGTTCAGTTGTTGATGAGTATGCTTCTTCAATGCCAATTGATTTAGCTATGCCAAAAACACAAAGTGTAGGTAATAATACATGGGAAGCTGCATATTTTAGAATGACTCCAACTATTGCTGCATTAACTATATTAAGTAAATTTCAAAATGATATAAGAAATGCTGAAGCACATGTAGTAGAATTATTCCATAAAAAAGTTGGTGAAGTAAAAATTAAGTACGACCAATTTAAAGCTATTGCAAACGCATCTGCATCTTATGTAATGCCTGGTGAAGAAATTATTATCAATGCAGGTGTTGGTGCATTTAGTAGTGCAGCAAAACCATCTGTAACTATTGATGGTTCTGGTGCACAAGCTTTACCTGATGGTAGTTACGAATATAAATTTAATGCACCAACTGCTGCTGGTGAATATACTAAAAAAGTAAAAATTAGTTTTATTAAACCAGATGGTACTGTTGCAACAGTAGATAAAGATATTAAATATACAGTAGGACAATTAGCTGGTTTAACTGTTTCTACAGATGCTACAAGAGTATTTTATTCTGGTGGTATAGAAAACCCATTAAGTGTTACAGGACAAGGTGGTTCAGAAAAAATTACCCTTAAAGTTGATGGTGCTGGTGTTACTGTAGAACCTAAAGGTAAAGGACAATTTATTATAAAATGTACACAGCCAGGTGCTGCTATTGTAAGAGCAAGCGATGGAAAATCTACACAAGAATTTAAAATACCAATTAAACGTGTACCAGACCCTGTTATCATGGTTAACAATAATCGTGGTGGTAGTATGGAAGCTGGTAGATTTAAAGCAGCTGGTGGTGTATCTGCAAAATTAATTGACTTTATTTTTGAAGGTTATACATTTAAAGTTTCTTCATTCGCTATGTTCTTTACTGGTACAGGATTTGAAGAAAAAAATGAAGTTGCTGAAGTTCAAGGAAATGCATTTAATGGTGAAGCAAGAAGATATATGAATAGATGTGCAGCTGGTACAACTATTGTAATTGGTAATGTAAGAGTAGCTGACCAAATTGGTAATGTAAGAGAAATAGAAGGAACAATTTCATTCACATTAGAATAAGTGTTATAAAAATATATTTGTTATGAAAAAGAAGTTTTTGGGTATTGTAGCGTTAGTAGTTTTAATGACTTGTGCAACAGATGCATTAGCTCAATTTAAAAAGAAAACTCCTCCTAAAAAGGAAGAGACAACAACAACTACACCTACTACTACAACTACAACAACTACTACATCAACATCAGCTAAAAAGGATTCAATCATTTTACCAGGTAAAAGGTTTGATACTACAAAAGATATGTCTGGTAAAGAATATGGTAATGTTGTACCTTATAGCAAAAGAAATCCTTATGGTTATACAAAAGAACCATTAAGTGATAGAAAGCCATTACCTTATGATTATATCAGAGAAGATGATGCTACTTTTAGTCATTTTGTTTGGAGAGAAATTGATGCAAGAGAAAAAATGAATTTACCATTTATTTATTCTGCAAAAGATGAAACGGGTGACCAAAGATTTTTCTCTATTATTTTAAATGCAATTAAAAATGATAGTGTAATAGCTTTTGATGCAATGGATGATAGATTTACTACACCTCTTACTGTAAATCAAGTAATTAGTATGTCGACTGCTCAATCTACTGTTCTTGATACTACTTATGCTGAAAACCCTAACGATGAAAACGTTATGGATACAGTAATTCGTTGGAAAGAGAATATTAAAGCTCCTAAACCAGACTCTATTTATAAATTTAGAATTAAAGAACAATGGATGTTTGATAAAGAAGCAAGTAGATTTTTAGTAAGAATCATTGGTATTGCTCCTTTAGCACCAAACCCTTTACCTCCAGGTGTTAAGAAAAGTAATGCACCAACAACTTACTATCCAATATTCTGGGTGTATTATCCTGATTTACGTCCTACACTATCAAGAACATTTGCTTATAATCCTAAAAATATTGGAGGACAGCTTTCTTGGGAAGAAGTTTTTGAAGGCAGATTCTTTAGTAGCTATATTATAAAATCTACCATTAATAATCCAGGTGATAAAACACTTGCTCAATTAATAGAAGATCCTTTATATAGATTATTAGAAGGAGAAAATATAAAAGAAAAATTATTCAATTACGAACAAGATTTATGGTCTTATTAATCTGTTAGTATAAATAAATTTAAAAGGGATTATCTAATTAGATAATCCCTTTTTTTATTTGGCTATTTGATAAAATTATTTGAGTAAATTTTATTTTTTAAAAGTAAGTTTAAAATACAATAATAATAAAGATAAAGTAAGTACTACTAAATTAGCAACAATTATTGGTCCACCATTATCTATACCAAAACCGTAGATTAACCATACAATTGTACTTATTAAAGCAAGTATAACCATCCAAACACTTAAATCATCAACACTTTTAGTTTTCCATGCTTGATATACTTGTGGTAAATAAATAACAGAAGTAAGAAAAGAGCCAATATATCCTATCAGCTCAATTTCTTTAGGAGTTAAATTAAATAATAATGTCATTGATATATGCTCATTAAAAATTTATTCAATACCAAATTTTTGCATTACTTCAGTACTTACGCCAGTATTACTAAAGCCACCATCATGAAATAAGTTTTGCATGGTAACCATTCTTGTTAAATCGCTAAATAAAGTAATACAATAATTAGCACAATCTTCTGCACTAGCATTACCTAAAGGTGCAATAGCATTAGCATAATCAAAAAAATCGCCAAAGCCTTTAATGCCAGAGCCTGCAGTTGTTTTAGTTGGCGATTGAGATACAGTATTTATTCTAACTTTTTTCTCAACACCATAATGATAACCAAAACTACGTGCTATACTTTCTAACATTGCTTTAATATCTGCCATATCTGTATAAAAAGGAAATGTTCTTTGTGCTGCCATATAAGTTAATGCTACAATACTACCCCATTCATTAATTGCATCTAATTTTTTAGCAACAGCCAACATTTTATGAAAAGATAAAGCACTAACATCTATACCTTTCATAAAATACTCATAGTCACTTTCAGTATAAGGTATTTTTTTACGAATATTTACACTCATACCTATTGAGTGTAAAACAAAATCTATTTTACCACCTAATACTTCTTGAGATTGAGAAAACAAATTAGTTAAATCATCTGTATTAGTAGCATCTGCAGCAATAATAGAACTATTAGTTTGCTCTGCTAATTTATTTATTTCGCCCATACGCATTGCAATTGGTGCATTGGTTAATACAAATGTTGCACCTTCTTCATGTGCTTTTTCAGCTACTTTCCAAGCAATTGAGTTGGCATCTAATGCACCAGAAATAATGCCTCTTTTGCCTTTTAATAAACCGTATGCCATAAATTAATGTTTTGTTGTTATGGTAAAATTAATAGTTGATAATGAATTAAACTCTATGATATTTTATTTTATTATTTAAAGTAAATAAAAAATTTAAAAATAATTTTTAATTATGCTAATATTTTTAAAGCAGTATCAATAATTGATACAGCTTCTAATATTTGCTCTTTATTAATAATTAATGGTGGTGCAAAACGAATTTTATCGCCATGTGTTGGCTTTGCTAATAATCCATTTTCTTTTAATGCTAAACACAAATCCCATGATGCATCAGGATTTTTATGTTCTATAACAATAGCATTTAATAAGCCCTTACCTCTAATTGTTTTTATAAAAGGCGATTTTAATTTTGCTAATTCATCTCTTAATAAGTTACCCATTTTAACTGCATTATCTGCCATGTTTTCGTCTTTTAAAACTTGTAATGCAGCAATGGCTACAGCACAAGCTAAAGGATTTCCACCATAAGTACTTCCATGCTCACCTGGTTTTATATTCATCATAATTTCATCATCGCAAAGTACAGCACTTACAGGTATAGTACCACCACTTAATGCTTTACCTAAAATAATAATATCTGGACGAACATTTTCATGATCGCAAGCAAGCATTTTTCCTGTTCTTGCTAAGCCTGTTTGTATTTCATCTGCAATAAATAATACATTGTATTTAGTACATAATGCTCTTACTTGTTGTAAATAGCCTTCATCTGGTAATACTACACCTGCTTCTCCTTGAATAGGTTCTACCATAAATGCTGCTACATTTTTATCTTGCAAAGCTTGTTCTAAAGCAGCAATATTATTATAAGGTACAGTTTTAAAACCAGGCATAAAAGGTCCAAAACCTTTATAACTACTGGGGTCTGTAGATGCAGAAATTGCAGCCATTGTTCGTCCCCAAAAATTATTTTCTGCAAAAACAATAATTGCTTTATTTTCTTCTATTCCTTTTTTTGTGTAAGCCCATCTTCTGGCAAGTTTTATAGCAGTTTCGCCACCTTCTACACCTGTATTCATAGGCAAAACCTTATCATAACCAAAATATTCAGTTATATACTTTTCGTACACACCTAATAAATTATTATAAAATGCTCTTGAAGTTAATGTAAGCTTTTTACTTTGCTCTAACATTGCATTAATAATTGCAGGATGACAATGACCTTGATTAACAGCAGAATAACCACTTAAAAAATCGTAATATCTTTTACCATCTACATCATATAAAAAAACACCTTCGCCTTTAGCTAATACTACAGGTAATGGATGATAATTATGTGCTCCATATTTTTCTTCTAAAGCAATGTAATGAGCTGTTTGCTCACTTATATTTGAGATATTCATGTTTGAAATTGTTTATTTGAAAGAATAAAATTGCAATACTGTACTAATCATTTTATTGGTACAGTTTAAAATAATTAAGTTAGAAGATGATCTAAGAAATCTAAATTTTCAGATAAAAATTTCATAATACAATTTATAGTGCTGCAAGATAATAAATTAAAAAGTATCTATTAAGATATACTGTTAATTTATACTATTCTTACAACATTACTTTTTACCTAAGCAAATATTAAAAAGGTAAATCATCTACAACATCATCTGTTGGTGCAGGAGGTATAAAATCTGAGTTTTCTGTATTATCGCCTAATTTAATTGTTTCCATACGCCAAGCATTTAAATTAGTAATATAATTATCTACACCATTCTTATTCCATTTAGTTCCTTTAATATTAAAAGATACTTTTACTTCTTCGCCTATATTAAATCTATCAAGCATATTAACTCTATCTTGTACACATTGAAATTTTATATAGTTTGTAATACTTCTACCACCAATATCTTCTGTTTTTTCAATAACAAATTCTCTTGTTTTAAAAGTTTCTTTATGCTGTACAGTATCAAATTTGGCAATTAATTTACCCGTTATTTCATAACTCATAATATGCAATTTTATTTAATGAAAGCCGAAAGTAAGTTTTAATTTGTTTCAATAATTTTTTTTGAAAAATCTTTGTTTTTTTTAATACAAAAATTTACCTTTCCAATACTAACTTATGCTAATGCCAAAACTATCTGTTATATTATGTTGCTTTGTTTTTTTGCATCTCTCAAACAAAGTACAATCACAAAAAACAGAAGTTATTTATCAAACTTATACTATCAATAGTCAAGAAAAAAATGATACTGCTATTACAAGACTATTAAAACCCTATACAGATAATTTACAAAAGCATTTACAAACTATTATTGGTTTTTCTACCAGAGCATTATATAAAAAAATGCCTGAAAGTAGTTTAGGTAATTTTCTTGCAGATGGAATTAAATCAATAGCAGAAAAATTATTTGAACAAAAGATAGATATTGCTTGTATTAATTATGGAAGCATAAAACATTTTATACCTAAAGGAGATATTGTGATGAATGATATTTATCAACTATTTCCTTATGATAGTTACTTAGTATTACAACAAATAGATGGATATAATTTACAATTGTTTTTAAATAAAATTGTAGAGCAAGGAGGTTGGCCAATTAGTGGTATAAAATTATCAATAAAAGATAAACAGGCGGTAGATATACTTATTAATAATGAACCATTAAATATCAATACTACTTATACTTTAGCTTGTAACGATTATATAGCAAAAGGTGGTAATGGTTGTTTTATGCTAAAACAATTACCATCAATTAATAAAGGTTTTTTATTAAGAGATGTAGTGATAGATTATATTAAACAACAAACAAAATTAGGAAACCCAATAGAAGCAAAAACAGATAAAAGAATTACTAATACACTTTAATAGGAGGTTTTAAAAACATTAATTAATTTAATAATGCAAAGAAGAAAGTTTATAAAAGATACCACTTTAGCAGGAAGTGCTTTATTGGCTTCTTCTTTATATCCCTTTAATTTTTTACAAGCATCAATCAATAAACAAACTCATCATTTTACCATACTTCATACCAATGATACACATAGTATGTTAGAGCCTTTTGCTAACGATGCTAAATATAATGCAGGTTTAGGAGGCATTACATCCAGATCTGCATATATAAATGAAATAAGAACAGTAGTAGAGCATGTTTTATTATTAGATGCAGGAGATATATTTCAGGACTCTGCGTATTTTAATTTATATAAAGGAGAACCTGAAATTAAAGTAATGAATTTTTTACAATATGATGCAGCTACTATTGGCGAAAAAGATTTTAGTGCAGGTATAGATAATTTAGCTTTACAAATTGCAAAAGCAAATTTTCCTTTTATTATTAGTAATTACGAGTTTACAAATACTCCTTTAGAAGAAAAAACTGTTCCTTATGTAATTATTAAAAAAGGAATGATAAAAATTGGTATATTGGGCATTGGTATAAACTTAATAGATTTAATACCTAATAATTTTTTTGGAAATACAAAATTTAAAAACCCCATACGAACAGCTAATGAAGTAGCAGAAAAATTGAAAAAAGAAAATTGCGATTTTATCATTTGTCTTTCTCATCTTGGCGATAAATATGATGATGATACATTAAGTGATGAAATTTTAGCAAAAGAAAATTTTTTTATAGATTTAATTATTGGAGGGCATACACATAAATTTTTTAAACAACCAAGAAAATATTTTAATAGAAATGGATATGTAACAGTTGTAAATCAAGCAGGTTGGGGAGGTTTGCAATTAGGAAGATTAGATTATAAAATTCAACAAACAAAAAATAAAAATTTACATAAAAATGAAACAATACTTATAAGGGAAAAAAATGGCGAATAAAAAATTTTTTTTTTGATGAATATTATACATATTGCACTCCCTCCAAATATTTTTTTCAACATATTAACATGTGAAGAATATAGGAAAATAGGGAAAAACTGAATATAATTAACATAATAATATAACCGAATTTTTATCATGACTAAAACTGCTGAATCTGTTTGGAATAATTGTCTAACTATTATCAAAGACATAGTTGAGTGGCAACATTTTAAAACATGGTTTGAGCCGATTAATCCTGTAGAATTAAAAAATAATGTTTTAATGATACAGGTACCTAGTCAATTCTTTTTTGAATATTTAGAAGAACATTATGTAAATCTTTTAGCTAAAACTTTAAAAAGAGAATTAGGAAAAGAAGCCAGACTTGAATATAGAATAATGGTTGATAGTGGAAATGGAAAAAATGGAAATATTGAAATACCTACAAGTGGTGTAAAAATTTATAGCAATAATGAAATGAATTTTCCATTGGTAATTGATAATCCTGTTAAGAATCCTTTTGTAATTCCTGGCTTAAAGAAAATGCAAATAGATTCTCAATTAAATACTAAATACACTTTTGATTCTTTTATAGAAGGAGATTGTAATAGAGTAGCCAGACGTGCAGGAAAAACAGTTGCAGAAAAACCAGGTGCCAATTCATTTAATCCTTTAGTAATTTATGGTGGTACTGGTTTAGGTAAAACACATTTAGCACAAGCTATAGGTAATGAGGTTAAAAGAATAAATCCTAATCGTGTTGTTTTATATGTAAGTAGCGAAAAATTTATTAATCAATTTCAAGACCATAGCAGAAATAATGCAATTAATGATTTTATACATTTTTATCAGTTAATAGATGTATTAATTATAGATGATGTACAATTTTTTGCCAGAGCAGAAAAAAGTCAAGATGCATTTTTTGCCATATTTAATCACTTGCACCAAAGTGGCAAACAATTAGTACTTACCAGCGATAAAGCTCCAAAAGATTTAGATGGAATGCAAGAAAGATTATTAAGTCGTTTTCGTTGGGGTTTAAGTGCAGATTTACAAATTCCAGATTATGAAACAAGAATAGAAATTCTTGAACGTAAAATGAGAAATGATGGCTTAGATATGTCTAAAGATGTAGTAAAATATGTAGCTTATAATATTAGTACCAATATTCGTGAGTTAGAGGGGGCTTTAATTTCTTTATTAGCACAATCTTCTTTAAACAAAAAAGAAATAGATTTAGAATTAGCTAAAAAGGTTTTAAGAAACTTTGTAAAAACAAGTAGTAAAGAAATTACAATTGATGCTATTCAAAAAATGGTTTGCGAATACTTTGATGTTCCTTACGAAAAACTTTTACATAAAACTAGAAAAAGAGAAATTGTACAAGCCAGACAAATTACTATGTTCTTAGCTAAAGCATTTACTAAAAACTCATTAAAAACAATTGGTGAACATTTTGGTGGAAGAGACCATACAACAGTTATTCATAGCTGCCAAACAGTTAAAGACTTAATGGATACTGATACAATTTTTAGAGAAAATGTAATGGAGCTTACACAAAAAGTACAGTTGGCTGCTATGTAATTAATTTTTTTTCCAACTTAAATTTATTGTAATCTTTTTAAAGCATCTTGGGCTTCTTTTAATTGTTTATCCAAATACAATGCTTTTTCGTAATAAGCAATAGCATTTGTTTTATCATTTAATGCTTCATAAGTTTTGGCTTGCCAATAATAGGCATCTGCATAAGTATTATTCACTTTTGTAGCTAACTCAAAAATTGCTAATGCCTTTTTATAATCTTTTTTATCATAGTAAATAAATCCTTTTTCTAAATAAGCTACTATATAACTATAGCTTGTATTAATACAAAGGTCAAATAATTTTATAGCTTTATCTGTATTACCAATTCGTGCAAAGTAAACACCAGATATAAATAAACAATCTGCACTATATTTTTTATCAGTATAAGTATCTTCAATTTCAATACAAATTAGTAAGGCAGTATCGTTTTTAGCTTCTGCATATAAATTTGCTAATGATAAAAGTATATCTGGAGAACGATATATACGAATAGCTCTTTTATAATTTACAATTGCAGCAGCCGTATCTTTTGCTTTCTCTAATAGCTGTGCTTTATAATACCAATTGCCTGCATTTAAACTATCATTTTTAATAATTACATCTAATTCGTGTATAGCTTCTTGATACATTGCCATACTATCTAATGTATAAATAAAAGCTTGTCTTAGCTCTATACTATCTGGGTTTTGTGCTATTTGTTCTTTTAACTGTTCTAAAAAATCTGTATTTTTTTTATTTTCAGTATTGTTGTTTGTAGATGAGTTACATGCTATGCAAAAAACAATCATGCAGTAGAATAAAATTTTCATTTAACAAAAATAAAGCACAATTGTAGAATATTTTACAATACTCTGACAGTTCAACTTATTTAGTACTTGTTTTCACATTTATTTTGCAGCATGAAAAAAATATTAATTATAACAGTTTTATTAAGCTCTATTACAAGCTTTGCACAAAACGCTTCTGAAAATTTATTA
>CAUJDL010000024.1 GCA_963169635.1 Bacteroidota bacterium | reverse complement strand
CCGTTTCCATTACCTTCCATAAAATCTCTTGTGGTAATATCTGTCAGACTTAAAGTATCATTGTTTTCAGGCTCATCCTGTGCCATAGCTGCTGCATGGCAGCAAAAACAAAAAAATATTATTCCAATTATCTTTCTCATAGCAATAGGGTTATTCTTTTATAAATGCAGTACTTTCTTTAATACCATTACCACTTACATGCAGTATATAAATGCCTGCTGTTTTTATATCTTTGTTTATGCTTATAACCTGCTTACCTGCCTGTAAGGGTTCTGTCAGTTGGGTATGTATCAACTGCCCTTGTGTAGTGTAAATAGTTATTTTTACAGGTGTGGCTTTGCTTAGTATAAAACTTATGCTAAAACGTTTGTTTACAGGATTGGGGAAGACAGTAATGTTGGATGTTAAATGTTGAATGTTTAATGAAGAAGATTGCTGTTTGACAAGGCTTATTTGTAATGGTTTTTCTGTTTCTTTAGTATAGGTATTGTATAACTGTAAACTTCCTTGCAGGTATATGCTGTCTGCTTTTATGGTGCTTGTAAATTGTGCTTTTCTGAATACTAATTTTTGCTGTTTCTTAGTTGCTTTTATAGTAGATGTTATAAAACCAGCAGACGAAAAGTATAAAGTATTGCCTTGTTGTACTGCATCTACATTAACGGCTTCATTATCTGCCAAATGTAAAACTGCTTTAAGCTGATTGCCTATTGCTTTCATTTCTATGCTTACAGGCATTTGCACAATTATTTTTTTACCGCTGTAATCATATTGGGTAAGCATACCTGTATAATTACCTTCTAAGGGTATATAGGCTTTTTGTTCTGCTATGGCTGTATAGGCTGTAGTTGCCTCCTTCAAAGGCTGCACTTGTATATAGGGTATTTTTTTTGTGCCTCTGGCTGCATAGTTGTTATTGGTGTTATTGTTGGCTAATTCTGCATTGGCTTGTTTGTAGCCTTTGAGGGCTGCTTGGTTTATGTAATAAGCTGCACTGTCTGCACTGACAGTTACACCATAACCATATTTGTAGCACAAGCCTGTAAAATACATACAATCTGCACGGTTGCTGTCTATACCTTTCCTGAATAAGTCTAAGGCTTCTGTATAGCTTTGGGTGCAACCTAACCCTTTATAATACATATAGCCTAAAGCAAAATAAGCACTTGGTTCTTGTTGCTGTACACCCAAAGTAAAATAGCTGTTGGCTATGGCATAACCTGTACTGTCTGTACTGTGTTGTTTATACAGCATACCAAGATTAATGTATGCTTTTGTATAACCATTAGTAGCTGCTTGTGTAAGCCAATAAACAGCCATATTAAAATTACTGTCCACGCCCAAGCCTTTTGCATACTGTAAGCCTACGGCATTCATGGCTTTGGCTTCGCCATTATTAGCCCTTTGCAAAAACAGGGTAAAGGCTTTTTGTGGATTGTATTTTTTAAATGTACCTGTGAGGTACAGCATAGCACTATCCACTGTTTGGGTGCTGTCGGTTTGGGCTGTAGCACAAGTGCAGATGATACAGGATATGATTGCCAAAAATTGTTTCATGTATAATGAATTACGAGTTATGAATGATGAATAATTAAACCTCCTAAACTTCTTCTTCTATTGTTTACCATTGAAAGAATACACCAGGTATATCGCCATACGGTGTTTGATATTCCCATCTTTCCAATAAGTTTCTCATTATTTCTGGCATTACTTCATTGATTCTTTGAATACTTAAATATTGTTCTTCTAAATTATTAGCATTGCGGTAATAAGCTATCAGTTGTGCCAGATGATAATTGCTTAATTCTGTTTTGGTAGTATTTTCATTGAGTTGATATTCTGTATCCATTCCATACTGTTGTATTTGCTTCCAGTCTAATTTAGCCATAGAAGCTGCTTTACCTGCATATTTTGTATCAAGAACCTGTGTATATTGTTCAGGTGTGAGTATTGCATTTAATACTTCGCTTTCAAATTCTTTTGAATCATATTCACCAAATGGGTCTGTTTGCCTGTAATCTTTTATCATTTGTGTTAGTGCTGACCCTTGTTCTTTCAGTGAATTAACTTGCTCTTCACTTAACTGTAGTAATTGAGCAAACTTTATGGCAATGTCTATTTGTGTATTATCCATTATGTCAGCTTCTAAGGCAAGTAAACTGTCTATTGGCGGTTGATATTTTTGCAAAATATTATCTAATGCTGCATCTTTTGAAGAATCGTATAACTGATTGTACAATTTATCTATCAGTGTAATAGCCCTCTCTCTTTCTAAAAGATATGGCAATATCTGTTGTGCAGAAACTGTAGATAATTGATGACTTTTAATATAGCTTGCCAGTGCAGTTTCAGCTGATTTGTGGTATTTATTGGTAATATCATTATTATAAGCAACTGCATAAAATGCAGTATCTGAAATCTGGTTGAAAACTGTATTAAAAGCAATATTAAAATTATCGCTGTATGACAAGTATGGGTAGTTCATACAATTAGAATAGTATTGTGCTGCTAAACTGCTTTTTCTTTGGTCTTCTATGTAGCTGATACTATCTATATAATGTAATCTTCCTGTAAAATATTTACTACTTGCAGCAGCCTGTATGTAACGACTAATGAGGGTATCATATACTGTAAAAATGTACAGCAAATTATTATTTCTTACAGTAGTATCTGTATTGCTAAGCCACACTTTTTCTACAAGACTTTCTCTCCACTGATACATTGTTTTAAAATATTCTTTTGTCAAAGAATCTGTATGGTATTTTTGCTGTAGCATTTTAGCTGTTGCTTTTGCTACTGCTGATACTCTTGGTAATGCTTTGGCTGTATAATACGCTTCTCTTTGTTGTTCTGACAGTAATAAATTAAACTCATTGATATAGTATCTTCTGGCACTGTCTATGGCTGCATTACTGCCATTGCTAATAATCATTGTTTTTATTAACTGTTCTTCTTCTTGAAACAGTTCGGCTAAGACTAATTGCTCGGCTGATGACAGTGTTACTTTACCTGCTACATCGTATACACGAATAAGTACAGATGCAGGATAACCTTGCAAGGCTGTAGTGTCTATTACTTGGCTTTGTGCAGATGGATAAAATAATACTGCCACAATTAATGAGAAGATTTGTTTCATTGTCAGTTGTATAATAGTTGATAAAGCAAATATAGTAAATACTTACAAATATGTCATTAATATTTTAAAATTCTTCCTACAACTTGCTCCTGTTCAAATGAAACAGTTCAAGAACGATATTTTGCTCCAAAAAATAGCCCTTCGTTTAAAAGCCTTACGGGAAGAAAGAGATATTACGCAGGAGCAATTCTACAACGACACTAATATTCATATTGCACGTATAGAAACCGCTAAGATTAATATTTCTGTCAGCACTCTTTCTCAAATTTGTAAATACTTCGGTATATCTCTGTTTGATTTTTTTAAAAAAATTGATAAATAACCTATGTGCCTAAGTCAAATAAACGGCACTGTACTTTCCTATGTGATAAAACTTTGTGTTTTCTGTGTCTTTGTGAAAAAAAAGATTATCCTTTGTGTGTCAGCAAGTACATTGCGTAAATAGAATTGAATATTGAACATTGGATGTTCTATAATAACACAACTACTACACAAAAAAGCTATAATGAAAAACTCCAAACCACACAACCTAATAGGCTCTTGCAAATAAAACTCTTTGTGTACTTGCATTGCCTGTTAAAATACAATTACCATTTTCTTGTTTGTTATTTAAAGGAATACAACGTATAGTAGCTTTTGTTTGTTCTTTAATTTTTTCTTCAGTTTCAGGTGTGCCATCCCAATGTGCACTTACAAAACCTGTTTTAGTATCTAAGGTTTGTACAAATTCGTCCCAAGTATTTACTTCTGTAATATGCTCATCTCTAAAAGCTTTGGCTTTATTAAACATACTTTCTTGAATAGTGTTTAATAAATTTTGAATATAAACAGCTAATTCATTTAAGTTAACACTTGTTTTTTCTTTTGTATCTCTTCTGGCAATTTCTGCTACATTATTAGCTAAATCTCTTGCACCAATTGCTACACGTATAGGTACACCTTTCATTTCATATTCTGCAAATTTCCAACCTGGTCTTGCATTATCACTATCATCGTATTTAACTCTAATATTTAATTGTTTTAATTGCTGTATTAAAGTATGTACTTTTTCATCTATTAATTTTTTCTCATCATCACCTTTAAAAATTGGTACAATCACTACTTGAAAAGGTGCAATTTTTGGAGGAAGTATTAAACCATCATCATCGCTATGAGCCATTACTAAGCCACCTATTAATCTTGTACTAACGCCCCAGCTTGTAGCCCAAACATAATCTAGTTTATTGCTCTTGTCACTAAATTTTACATCGAATGCTTTTGCAAAATTTTGTCCTAAGAAATGAGATGTACCAGCTTGTAATGCTTTCCCATCTTGCATTAGAGCTTCTATACAATATGTTTCATCTGCACCAGCAAATCTTTCATTAGCAGTTTTAATACCTTTAATTACTGGCAATGCCATCCAATTTTCTACAAAGTCGGCATAAACATCTAACATTTTTTCTGTTTCAATAATAGCTTCTTCTTTTGTAGCATGTGCTGTATGTCCTTCTTGCCAAAGAAACTCAGCAGTACGTAAAAACAAACGTGTTCTCATTTCCCAACGAACCACATTTGCCCATTGATTTACAAGTATTGGTAAATCTCTATAAGATTGTATCCAACCTTTATAAGTATTCCAAATAATAGCTTCACTGGTAGGTCTTACTACTAATTCTTCTTCTAATTTAGCTTCAGGGTCCACCATTAATTTGCCTTTTGTATTTGGGTCTGCTTTTAATCTATAATGTGTTACAATAGCACATTCTTTAGCAAAACCTTCTGCATTTTTTTCTTCTGCTTCAAATAAACTTTTAGGTACAAATAATGGAAAATATGCATTAACATGCCCAGTATCTTTAAACATTTTATCTAAAACATCTCTCATGTTTTCCCATAGTGCAAAGCCATAAGGTTTTATGACCATACAACCACGTACAGCACTATAATCTGCTAATCCACCTTTTAAAATTAAATCGTTGTACCACTGACTATAATCTTGTTGTCTGCTAGTAATTTCTTTACTCATATAAAAAATAAAATTTAATACTTATGCAAAATTATATATCCTTTAACATGCAATTTTATGAATATAAAATATTTGGCAACATATTTGAATGTTAATAAAAGAACAATTGTTACATAACGGTTGCAAATGTATGTAACTTCACATTACATTAAATTTTTTAAACATGAAGACTAACTTTTTATATCTAACAATTTTGGTTGTTTTATTTAGTTCTTGTTCATCAGTTTATAAAAATAGCCAAACACCAGATGATGTTTATTACTCTCCATCAGAAGGTAATTTTTATCAAGAAACATCTACCATGAGTTCAGAAGATAATTATTTAAGAATGAAAGTAAAAAATAATCATCGTTGGAATAGTATAGATGATTATAGTTATTGGAATGATAGCAGATTTACTATTAATAGCTGCTACTGTAATCATACTTATTATGGTGGTAATTGGAATAGTTATTATTATAATAATTGGAACAACCATTTTATTTTAAATAATAATTGTGGTTGGAATAATAGTTGGTACAGTTGGAACTACAATCCTTGGAGTAGTTGGAATAGTCCTTATTATTATTTTATACCTTATAAAAATCCTACAGTATATACAGGTAAAACAAGTGGTAGTAATATTACAGCTTATAGAAATAAAAAGTATAATAATACCAACTCAACATACTTTAATACTAAAACAGGTTCATCATCATCAAGTAATTCAAATGGTTTAAGTGGCTTGGTAAAAAAAGTATTTTCTTCTGGTAATAATGGAAGCTCAGGTTATAATGGAAGTAGTAGTTGGGACCGACCAATAAGAACTTATCAAAATAATAGTGGTGGCACTACAACTTCATCTGGTAGTAGTGATGCAGGTGGAAGAAGTGGTGGTTATAAAAGTTCAGGAAGTAGCAGTAGTAGCAGCCGTAGTGGAAGAAATTAATCATACATTTTACATTAATTAATTAGCAGAATAGGATATGATTGTTAAGAAAAATATTTTTCTATTAATAAGTGTTGCAATTTTTACAACAACACAATTAAATGCACAAGTACCAGACGATGCTTTAAGAACTGCTTGGTTTACTTTTAATGGCAGTGCAAGATATATGTCTATTGGTGGTGTAATGGGTAGTTTAGGAGGCGATATTACTGCAGCTCATGTAAACCCTGCTGGACTTGGTTTATATAAAACAAGAGAATATGTTTTATCACCAGGTTTTCAGTTAATCAACAACAATTTTAACTTTAGAGGTACTGATACTAATGCTACAAAAAATAATTTTAATTATGGTGCAATAGGTGTTATTATTGGTAAACCAAATAATCCTAATTACAGTAAGTGGACGAGTAGTGCATTTTCAATTTCAATTAATCAGTTAGCAAATTATCAAAACAATATTCAGTTTAATGGATTTAATAATTTTAGTTCTTTTTCTGAACAATATTTAGAAGAGTTGATAAGAGATGGAGCAAACATGACTGCTGCAGAAAGAAATTATATTTTTGGTTCGTCATTAGCTTTTAGAACTTATTTGGTAGATACACTTGCAGATGTAAATGGTAATGTAATAGGTTTTCAAAGTTTAGTACCAATATCTACAGGTATTCTTCAATCATATCAATCAAATACAAGTGGTGGCTTGCATGAAGTAGCTATTGGCTTTGCAGGAAATATGGAAGATAAATTATATGTTGGTGCAAGTATAGATATTCCAATATCAGCTTTTAATAAAAATTTTACTTACACAGAAAAAGATGCAACCACAATTACCAATAATGATTTTAATTATTTTACTTACACAGAGAAATCTAAAAGTTTTGGTATAGGCCTAGGAGCTAAATTAGGTTTTATTTATAAGCCTCAAGAACATTGGCGTTTAGGATTTGCTTTACATACACCTCAATTAATGTATTTTAAAGATGAAATAAGAAGTTGGATGAAGACAGATACAGAAGGCTATGCAGGAGTTAAAGAAGAAAGTAGCGATAACTTAAATAGTGGCAATGCTGGTGTTAGAAAATATTATTTAGTAACACCATGGAAAGCTATTGCTAGTGCAAGTTTTGTATTTAGAGAAGTAGATGATGTAAGAAAACAAAGAGCATTTATAAGTGCTGATATTGAGTTTGTAAATTATAGAGGTGCAAGATTTAGCAGTTTAAATCAAGATGATATTACTGCAAAAAATTATTACAAATTAGTAAATGGCGAAGTGAAAGATTATTATAAAGGCAATTTTAATTTTAGGTTAGGAGGAGAAATAAAGTTTAATACTATTATGTTTAGATTAGGAGGTGCATTTTATGGTAGCCCTTATAAACAAAGAGAATTAAAAGCTAATAGCTTTATAGCTACTGGAGGTATTGGTTATAGAAATAAAGGTTTTTTTATAGACCTTGCTTATGCTCATAACTTTAATAAAGATGTAGTATTTCCTTACAGATTAAATGATAAGCCTAATACTTTTGCACAGCAAAAAGGAAGTAATGGAAATATTATGCTAACATTTGGAGCTAAATTTTAATCAACAATTATTTACTTAATCAATTAATACAAAGGCTGCCCATTGATAGGGTTGATACTTTTTATTCATATCTATTTGTGTAGCTCTAAAAGCTGTTCTTATATCTTTTCCTTGTAAGCAATAAGTATAAAATGTTTCCATAAATTCTTTTGTTTCTAAATCTGGTACTTGCCAAAGACTCATAATAATATATTGTACACCTGCCATTTTAAAAGCTCTTTGCAAGCCATAAACACCTTCACCAGATTTTATATCTCCAAGTCCTGTTTCACATGCACTTAATACTACAAGTTTAGTGTTAGATAAATCCATGTTGGCAATTTCATAAGCAGTTAAAATGCCATCTTCGTCTTCATCGGTTGCTGTAGTATTGCTCCAATAAATATTTGCATTGGCTAATGCAAGTCCACTTCTTAACATAGGATTTTTAGCACTTTCAAATTTATTTTTACTAGCTGTTTTTTCTGCAAAGAAAAATCCATGTGTAGCAATATGTAAAATTTCTGGAGAATTGCCTGATAAGTTTTTAAAGTTTTTTTCAGTAGCATTAACCGATTGTAACATTATATTTTTCTTACCTGTTTTATTTGTTATAAGGGTTGATATATTATTAATTTCATCTAAAGTGCCAGGCAAATAATTAAATGTACCAGAACGAGTAGTAGCTGTTGTTTTACTATCATCGTATTGAATGCCTCCCCAAAATTGTATTTTAGAGAAAGATAAATTATGTTGATTTTTAAGTATATTTCTGGTACTGCTTTGCTGATAAAAAGTATAATCTTCTATTAATCTTTTTCCTTGTGGTGTAATAATAGCTGCAAGATTTAAATTGTTTATAACACCATCTGCAGAAAAATAAATAGTAGTAATATTTTTTAAATAAGGTAATAAAGGTTTCCAAATTAAATGATATAGAGAATCTGATGGTTGTGTTTTATTACTTGTAATAGTACTTCTATATAATTTTTTTACAACAGACTCTTGATTACCTTTTTTTACTAATTTATCAAAATCTGCTTCGTTAAATAATGGTACAAGTATTGGCTCACTTACATTTGGCAATGCAATCATAGCAACATAATAATTAAGTTCACTATTTTCAACAGGTAATAAATAGCTAACAAATTCTATAGCTGCTTCATTTTGTTTAAGTTTAGATTGCAATTGTTTCCATTGTATATTAAATTGTTCTTTCCAATTTCTAAATTCTTCTGAGCTACGCATTAATTCTCTTTCTAATAAAGTAGCTTCAGATGCTATTTCATCAAACTTTTCACTTCTTTTATCTTTTGTTATTAATAGTTGATTGCCTAACCATTGTTTTAGTTGCCAATACTTATTTACTTTTTCTTTTAAAACTGTGTTGTTAGATTTTCTTATTGAGTTTAATACACCTTTAGAAGATTCTAACAAAATACCTTTATAAAATAGTATATTATTATACAGCCAATCATTTTTTAGTTTTATTTTTTTTGCATTTCTTATATCATAAGCAATAAAAGTAGATTGTTTAATTGATGAAGCATATTCGTCTTTTTCATTTTCTGTTAAGCCTTCGGTATTTTTTAATAAATATTCTTTTTCTAATTGAGATGAGTAATTTAAAAATGAATCGCATTGTACATATTTACCTGCATAGAAATAATAAATTGCCATATTATTATAGATAGTAGAAAATTTATAAAAATTATCGCCATACATTTTTTTATAAAGTGCTACTATTTCTCTATAAACATTAATTGCTTCATCATATTTTTTTTGTAATGCATAAGCTTTTGCAAGGTTAGACATGTTAATAGCATATCCTTCAGTATTAGCCAATCCTAATTTTTTTATGAGGCTAAGAGAATGGTTGATAAAATAAATAGCACTATCGGGTTTATTAATTATTTCTTTACTATAAGCCTTGCCTAATTGAGAAAATGTTGTGGCATAATATATAGTTTCTTCTGCTTTCATTTTTACTAACAGATATTTACTTTCGTACAAAAAGCCAATGGCATCTTTAATTAAAGATTCTTCATTTGTGCTAAGGTATAATGATGTTAATTTATGAATACCATTAATAAACTGGAAACTATATCTTGATTTTATTACTGCAATTTTTTGTAAATATTCTATATAATAATTTACTGCTTTTTCTAATAAACCAACTTCTCGATAATAACTACCTAAGTTTAGTAAGCTTACACAATATTCTAAACTATTATCTTCTTTAGCATCTTTTAAAATTTTAATTTCTTGTTCTGCATAATAAATTGCATCTGCAATTTTGCCTTGTAGTGAATAAACATTGGCAATATTTGATAAACCTTTTGCATATTCTTTATGCTTAGTACCAAAAATTTGTTTTCTTAAACTTAAAGATTCATTATGATAATAAAATGATGAATCGTAAATACCTAATTGTGCATAAGCATTACCTGCACCTGTTATTGCACTTACATATTGCCAAGATTTTTTACCATATTTAGTATTGCAAATAGGAATGTATTTTAAATTAATATCTAATGCAGCATAATAATTACTTACATCGTAAAAGCAATTTGCATACTGAAGTACATAAGCAATATAAGTGTTAGATGTATCACTAATTTGCTTAGCCAATAATGTCATTCCTATATTAAAACATTCTAATGCTGCTTGATATTTATTTTGTTGATAATAAGCAAATCCTAAATTACAATATGTTTTTGCATATAAATAATGCGATGTATTTTTATTAACTTCTACAATTGCTACAAACTGTTCGCCATAACTAATCGTTTCTTCAATGTTGCCTAATTGTGCATAAATAATAGACATATAAGCTACAACATCTGTATATGAATTTTCTGTAATAAAACTTTTACAAGAATCATATACTTGCTGAAATAATTTAATTGATTGTTGTAAATTATTTTGAGCAAATAAATCGGCTGCCTTATTTAATTTTTGTTTACAATCATTAACAGATTGTGCAGTTGCTAACATGCTATAAGCAATAAGCAATAGCGTAATAAAAATTTTTTTCATAAAATTTTTTGTTGTGTATAAACTACCAAAATACTTTACCACTCAGCATCTAATGTAACAGTGTTGCCATTCCCATCTCGAAATAGCAATCTGTTATAACCAGAAATAAAAGTTTTTATACCATTAGAATAGGTATATAAATCTTGCATTTTTAGTAAAAGTATATTAAATGTTCTTCCTTCATTATCTTTTGCATAATACTCTACTGCATCTACACCTTGATATTTTATATAATTACTTTTTACGATAGTAAGGTTATATTGTACATTGCCATACTCATCGTATATTTTTATTTTATCTGGGGTAACACTTAGTTTTACAATCGTTGAAATTATTTCAGCTTTAGTTTCATATCTTCTAGTATAAGTTCTAGAAAGCGTTAAGCCTACTTTTTTATTATCATCTGTTGGTGTGGTTACAGGTTTGTATTTTGCAGTAACTCCATTGTTTTTTAAATAGTTAGCAGCTTGGTAGTTGTTATTGTTATTAGCAAGATCTACTAAACTTTCGCCATAAGCATTTTTTTCAAAAATATTTGCTCCTTTGTTGTGTAAAAATTCTAAGATTTTCAATGTTTGTTTATATGGGTCGGCATATTTTAATAATAATATTAAAGGAGTTTCGCCATTAAATAATTTATTTACATCTGCACCTTTATTTACCACTAATTCTACTGCTGTAAACCATCTTTTAAAACATGCTCTATGTATAGGATAACCTTGATTTACATCAGCACCATTATTAAGCAATATTTCTACAGCTTCTGACTTTCTTGATAAGATAGCTAATTCTAAAACCGTACTTTCAAATCTTTCATTTTTATATTCTTTAACTGCAATAGCATTTACATTACATCCTTTTTCAATTAATTTATTAAGCATTAGTATATCATTAGAAGAAAATCTCTCTCCACGATAATTAAATAATGCATGTAAATAAGTTTCATCATTATTATTTGTGGCATACATACTTACACCTTTCTTTAAGAGCTTTTCAAACTTTTTAATATCGCCAGTTCTAATTGCATCAAACATTTCACTCTCTAGTGTAGTTGATTTTTGTGCATAAACATTTATAAAAGAATATGCAATGATGATAAAGCTTAGGATGATAAATTTATATTTCATACCCAAATTTACTGAATGTATTTATATGGTAAATACCATTTATTGGGTATTTTACAGCAATTATTCTTGATTGTATTGTGCAGGTATATGTTGTATATACTTTCTCCATTTATCAATTACTAATTCCATATCTGTAGGTAATGCAGCTTCAAAAAATAATTCTTTACCTGTTGTAGGATGTATAAAACCTAATGTTTGTGCATGTAAAGCACAACGAGGGCAAATAGTAAAACAATTATCTACAAACTGTTTGTACTTAGTATAAATAGTACCTTTTAAAATTTTGTCTCCACCATATTCCCAATCATTAAATAATGTATGACCTATATGCTTCATGTGTACACGTATTTGATGAGTACGACCAGTTTCTAACACACATTGTACTAAGGTTACATAATTCATTCTTTCTAAAACCTTATAATGTGTTACAGCATGTTTGCCTGTTTCGCCATCAGGATAAACATCAAACATTTTTCTTTGTTGTTTATGACGTGCAATATGGCCTGTAATTGTTCCTTCATCATTTGCAACATCTCCCCAAACTAATGCTATATATTTTCTTTGTACTGTATGATTAAAAAATTGTTTAGCTAAATGTGCTGCTGCTGTACCATTCTTTGCTAAAACAATTAAGCCTGTTGTATTTTTATCAATTCTATGCACCATACCAAAACGTGGTAATTCTTCTTCTGTCAATGTTGGATTTTGTTGCAGTAAATGATAAGCTACACCATTTAATAATGTACCAGAAAAATTTCCAACACCAGGATGCACTACCATATTTGCAGGTTTATTTAACACTAAAACATCTGCATCTTCATACACAATATTGAGGTCCATTTTTTCTACCTTAAGTTCTGTGTATTCTGGATTGATATAGTTTAAAACTAATAATTCATCGCCTGGTTTTATTTTATAATTACTTTTTATTTTTTGACCATTCACTGTAACAAAACCATTATCTATTGCTTGTTGAACTTTGTTTCTGGTACTTCCTTCAATTTTCATTTGTATCCATTTATCAATTCTAAATGGCTCTTGACCTTTATCTATTGTAAAGGTTCTTCTTTCATATAATTCTTCTGAAAATTGTTCTGTAGCTAATTCTTCACTCATAATGTACAAAGTTAAGTATATGCAGTGTTGTAAAAATTGACAAGTATTTTATATTTTTTTGCTTATGAAAAAATGATGAAAACTATACATAAAAAAAGAGTAATAAAGTACAGTTTACAACAAGTTACCTTATTACTCTAATATTTTATTTGCAAAAAACTATTTACCAAATAAACCTTTTAAAGAATCTACAATACCACCTCCACCAGAAGTATTATTATCAGAACCTGTAAATTTACTAATGATACTTTGAATGTCTAAATTGCCACCACCAATATTTTGAATGATGCTGTTTATATCAAAACTACTATCATTAGGGTCGTTTGTTTTTTGAACAAATTGTTGAATAACAGAAGGTAATAAACCACCTGCAACACCATTAGCAGATTGTTCGTTTAAACCAAATTTATTCATTAATTCACTGATAAAATTTCCTTGAATACCTTGTGCTACTGTATTGTCTTGAATATTATCTCCTTTAAATAAATTCATAATATCGCCAATGTTGCCATTGCTTACAGCATTTTTTAATCCATCAACAATAGATGAAGAAGCTGTAGCTATAGCAGCATCATTATGCTCATTAGAAATTTCTGGATTATTGATTATAGCACTACCTGCATTTTCTTTTACAAGGTTTAATAAATTTTCTAACATAGTTGTAATTTTTAAACAATATTAGAAATTAATTTTTAATGCAGCTATTTATTTTTTGAGAGAAGAATTTATCTAAAAAGAAGAGAATAATTTACTTATACAAAACAAATATTGCTTTGTATAGTAACTAAAGAAATAATTGTTAGTTACAAACTTTATCAGCACAACAGCTACTGGCAAAGGCTTCTGGCTTTGCTTTAAAGGCAAAACCCATACCAAGTATATAGCCCATTGCTTCTTTTAATGCACTATTACTTTTAAAGTTTGGATTTGTATTAATATCTGCATGCACTTCCATTTCTACACCAAACTCTATAAACAAATCGCAAAGCTCATAAGCAATTTCAATGCTTTTGGCAACTTCTACTAACATTCTTTCTTTAATATGATAGCTATGTTTAGTTTTTTCATTGTTTATATACATAAAGCCACCATTGTGCTCTCGTAAAAAAACAATGACAGTTGCAAATTCGGTTTCTACACCTTTTACTTGACTATCTGTGCCAATGCAAACTTTTAAACGATTGCCTTTGTCTGCTTCATTTTTAATAGCATCGGCAACTGCTTGTTTAATGGGAAGATGAATGTTTTCTCCATTGAATTTTCTCCAACGCATATTTTTAATGTTTACTGAAAGTACAAATAAATACAGGTAACTATGCTTTTTTTATTATGCACATAGGTGCATAACATATAGCTTTCAAAAGATTTTAAAGTAAAATTATTTTTAAGCTTCTACCATAAACTGCTATTAAGTTCGTAGAAAAATGTTTATTTTACATTTATGCGTATAAAAGAAAAATGGATTTATTTTTTTTTAGTTTGCTGCATTTGTTTTGTAGGCATTATTATTTATGCTCCTTATCATTTATATTTTTTAGCAGACGATTTTTTTCATATTCCTTATAGTGCAGAAAATATTTGGCTTCATAGAAACTCAATAAGACCTATTGGCAATTTAACTTTACAATTAGATTATTTTATCAGCTATCAAAACCCATTAGGCTATCATTTTACTAATTTAATTTTACATATTATTAATAGTGTTTTTGTTGGCTTAGTAACACATCAACTATTTAAAAAATTTGCAGCCATTCAATATCCTTGGCTTGCATTTATTACGGCTATATTTTTCTTTGTTTATCCTTTTCATAGCGAAACAGTTTTTTGGATTATTGGTCGTTCTGGAAGTTTAGGAGCTTTGTTTACATTAACAGCAATGTATGTTTTTTTAATAGCCAATCATCAATGGAAAAATTATTTACTTTCTAGTGGCTTTTTTATATTGGCATTATTTAGTTACGAGTCGTCTTGGGTATTGCCAATAATAATTAGTTTAATGGTTGTTTTTAATAAATATCAAGATAAACATGCAACTAAACCTTGGTATTTTTTAATACTTATTTGGCTATTATTTATTGGTTATCTTTTTTTAAGAATTGCTACAACAGGAGAGTTGTTTAACCAATACGATGCTGATGCTTTTTTACAAATTAATCTAATACAATTAGCACAAAATTTTGTAAGATTATTTATTAGAACATGGCTGCCACCAATGGTATCTTTTGAAAATTTATTCATAGCATTTAGTGTAGTATTAGTTGTAATATTATTAAGTGTTTATTGGCTTTATAAGAAAAAGAAATTCAATAAATTTTTTGTTTTATTAAGTGTTATTTGGCTACTCAGTTATTTACCTTATTTATCTATTGGAATAGATACACATGGTGTAGAAGGAGAACGATATTTATATTTACCATCTGTATTTTTTTGTTGTTGGTTTGTGTATGTAATGTATCAAATTTTTTCTTTTAGATTTTTTAACCAACTATTAATATTGTTGATGTTGGTACAATTAGGTTTTTTATTACAATCTAGAAAATATTATTTAAAAGCTGGAACAATTACCCAACAAACATTACAAGCCATACACCAACTTGCTGATAAAGAAAAAATATTTATTGAAAATTTACCTCAATATAATAAAGGTGCTGTAGTTTTTAGAGTTGGATTAAATGATGCTGTAAAATGGTTATATCCTCAACAAAAAAATAGTATTTATATTGTATCTAAAGATAGTAGCGATATTGTGCCAAAGAAAAATTATGTAAAAGATTTTTTTGTTTTTTATGCAGAAAGTGATTTCCCTAAAAATGTAACTACTATACAAGTGTGGAATGATAAAATGTATGTACCAAAAGATACTGCTAATTTACTTTTTGTACCACATGTAGATGCATGGCTTAGCTTTACAGATTCTTCTTTAACTATTCGCTAAAGTATTTTCTTTATAAGGAATATGTATTGCTACTAAAGTTCCTTTACCTATTGCAGTATCCCATTCTACAGTGCCATTTAAATAATCTATTCTGCTTTTAATATTCTTTAAGCCAATGCCAGCTTGTATTTTAGTAGGAGAGAAGCCAATACCATTATCTTCTATTGTACAGTTGATACCATCTGCATCTTTAATTAATGATAAATCTAAATGATTAGCATTAGCATGTTTAATTACATTATTCACTATTTCTTGTATTGCACGATAAAGTACAATTTCTATATTATCGTTTAATCTTTGCTCTAACCCTTCTGTATAAAGATGTACTTTTATTTTTTTATGATCTATTCTGTCTAAAAAAGTTTTTACAGCAGATGAAAGTCCAGACTTTAAAAGTGCATTAGGCATTAAGTTATGGCTTACTGTTCTTACTTCTTTACAACTTTCATCTACTAATGCAATTGTTTTATCTAATAAAACTTTTTCTTGTGGGTTTTGCCAATTTATTTTAGTAGCAATGCCAGATAAGTTCATTTTTACAGCACTCATCATTTGTCCAATACCATCGTGTAAATCGCTAGCAATTCTTTTTCTTTCTTTTTCTTCTGCTTCTAAAATTGCATTTGCAGCAATAGTTTTATGCTCTAAAATGGCAGCTTGCATTTTGGCATTTAATATACTTTGTTTTCTTTTATTTATTAATGTTAGCAATGCAATAATAAATATAGATACAATGCTTATACCAAAAATAATAAATTGTTGTTTAGCAATTTTTGCTTTTTGAATAATATATTCTTTGGCTTGTTTTTCTGCTGTGTAATTATCTTTTAAAACACTAATGGTTTGTTTATGTTCTATATTGCTGATACTATCTTTTAATATTAGCATTTCATTTTTATATTGTAAAGATTTTAGTAAATTTCCTTTAGCCTCCCATGCACTACTCATAATTTGTAAGGCTGCTTGTTTTTGCTGATGATTTTGTATATTGATAAATGCAGTATCTATTAAATTAATAGACATATCGGGCTGATTAATTTGTAAATATGCTTTAGCTTTTAGTAAAGTACTATCAATATTAGTTTGTGCAAAAGATTGCATACAACATAATAAGCAAAAAATATGAATAAGCTTTTTCATACAATTTTGCTAAAGTAAAATAGCTATATGTTTTTGTCAATACCCATAAGAGGGTATATATTTTGTTGGGGAGGAATGTTATTAAATTCTTAAAATGCAGCACAAAGTATTAACAGTACAAGTGTGCGACGCAACGATGTATAATATTGTTACTACTGCTGGTACAATAAAAAAATTACTTACTAAAAATTTCTACTTTATTGTTTACTGCTTTTAAGCTTTGAAGATAATCGTAAATGGCGGCTAAATCTTCTTTAGTCATTCCTGCATACATGCTCCATGGCATTGGTGTTTGAAGCTCTCCTTGCTTTACTTTTTTAGGTACATAAGTACTATCTGCATAATTTTTAAATGTTGTTATAAATTGCTCTTTAGTCCATGTGCCAATGCCTGTTGCTTTATCTGGAGTAATATTGTAAGAACGAACAATTGCACCATCAGGAAATTTGAATTCGAAACCACCAGCAAAAGGTTCGCCTACAAATTTTCCTTTTTCTTGTTTGGTATGGCAATCATAACAACCTGCTGCATTGGTTACATATTGCCCATAATTTATGTAATCTAATTTATTTGGTATGGTAGTAAAGTTTGCCTTTTGTGGCATTGTGTTTATAATAAAATTCATGGGAAAATCTGCACTTGAAGGTGTTGTTTCGTGTTGTATTGATGGAATACTTCTTATATAAGCAATAATTGCTTCTACATCTTTTTTATCTAACTTACCAAAATTATGATAGGGCATAATTGGAAATAATGCTCTGCCATTTTTTGAAACACCTGTTGTAATGGCTCTAAAAATTTCGCCATCTGTCCAACTGCTTAAATGATATGGTGTAATATTATTTGCAACAAATTTTCCTGGGAAACCAAGTTTTTGATCAAAAGTTTCGCCACCTTTACCTTCTGTTCCTGCAATTGGTGGACCACTAAAAACACTCCAATCTCTGGTAGAATGACAATCCATACAAACTGAAACATGATTAGCTAAATATTTACCTCGTTCTATATTTGCTGCACTTTTATCTACTGTAATTTCTGGTGCTTTGCCTACTGATGGTAAAAATGTTTTTACATAAAAAAGTAATAATGCTACAACTATTATTACTATGGCTACTAAATATTTTAAAACTTTAAGTAATTTTTTCATACACTAAATAGTTTATAAAAAATGATTACCAAAGTTTATAAAGTATCAAGAAGTTAAATTGTATTATTCGGACATTTTACTGTATAAAAATATGACCTAATAATCCTTTATTGTTTTGCTGATATGCTTTAGGTGTAAGGTTTGTAAAGGATTTAAATACATGATTAAAATGTGCCTGATCGTAAAAACCTGCATCTAAACTAATTTGTGTAAATGATAATTGTGGTTGATGCAAAAGTTGTAATGCTGTAAGATATTTATTATAGTTTAAAAAAGTTTCAGCATTCATACCTAACCATTCATTACAAAGTCTTCTTAACTGTCGCTCACACATACAAGCATTATTACTAAATTCTTTTACAGTTAAGTTATGCAAATTGTTATTAAAAAAGTATTGATGAATTTTTTGTATTGATGATAAATAAGTAGAGGCTATCATTTTTTTGCACAACCATTTTCTGATAATAATTACTTGCTCTTGAAAATTATTTTTTGTAAAAAGTTGCTGAAACAATTCATCTAAGGATGTACAAATTTGTGTACTATCAATTACATGATTATTAAAAGCTGTAGCAGGTATATTAAATAATGCTTTAAGGCTAATAACATTTAATTGTATGCCTATAAATTGTTGTTTACCTTTTTTAAATAAATGAAATGGTTTAAAATTTATACCATTGATAAAGCAGTTAGGCAAAGTTTTTATATCGTTAGTAGCTGAGTTGAAATAAGTAATTTTATCGGATAAATTAAATATAATTTCAACAGTTCCTTTAGGTAAAATTATTTCGGTAATAGTATGTTTATTATATTCTTGTACCTGCCAAATATTGCTAATAAAATATTTTTCAATAGCTGATGTAGGATAATATATGTTAGTAGCATTGTTCATTTGTAATCAATAATTTGATTAATTTACTTAAAACAATAATAACAAAGTTGGTATAAAAATGGGGTTTGAAAAAATTGTTATTAAACTAATAGCTCATTAGCATTGATGATGTTTATTGATTATTTTCTATAAATGTAATTGCTGTTTGCTCGTTTTGCTCAATGGCTATTTCTACAGCTTGTTTAGCAATATCTAATAACTGCTCACTTTTTTGTTTTAAGAGAAAACTTTCTTCTACCATTTTTGCTATTTGTTCTTGTTTATCATAAGGTATGATTGGAACAATAACATTTTCAATTTCACTTACACGCCAATGTAAAATAATAGAACCACCTGCATCTCTTTCTGCTTGCATTTGAACCAATTTTGAGTTTAATACTAAAGTCAAATATTCAGGCAGAATTTCTTTAATGTTCTTTACTTTCAAATGCAAAATTGCCCCTGAAGTTATTCCATCTAAGTCATCACGCAACAAATAAGCAGTTCCAATAGAACCATCTTTACTAAAAAGTATTGAATCTTTTTTAGGTTTTAATTGTTCGACTAAATCTTTATTTTCATTTATAAAACTATTAGATAATTTTTTTTCAGGTTTACTTAAACCAAATTTATTGTAATCAGAAACTCTGTAAAATGGTAAACCATTTTCCTCTGAATAATAAGCTGAGCCCGGCTCTATAGACTTTGTAATTTCTACCACATTAACAAGTAAATTGTGTTTTTGATATTTTATTTTCTTTATAATTGCTTCATACTTCACTTGATAATATTCAGCATCTAAACGACCAGATGTACCAAAACTTTCTTTATAACTTTTAATATTTACAGTTTCTTGACTTGGTATAAAATTTTGTAACCCTATTTCTTGTAATAATAGACTTTCGGCTTGGGCGTAGAGTTGTTTAGATTTATTAAGCCCTTCAATAAATTTGTGAACTGATAATTCTATTACAGATTGGAAGGTTTTTGACGGCTCAAAAACTAATGTTCGCTTTGTTCTTTCAAGCGTTAATTGATATTGAATTGTAAGTTCTCTATGCCTTTGTAATTGACTAAACCCATATTTTGAACGTAAGAAAACTAACAAATAGAATTTATTAATGTTTTTGATTTCTTTTAACCCTAAAACTGTTCTTGACAAAGCTACCATATCGTGTTCATACACAATACTTGGGAAACTTGGTGTACCTACTTTTGTAATTACAATATCACCTTTATGAATTGTGTTCACTCCTGATTGTTCTTGGGCAAACGTCAATGGAATTTTTTCAAAGGTTTTATCTTGTTCTGTTGTAATTATTGGATAATTGACACAATCAACACATCGAATAAATGGTGTATCTCCAATTTCGTATAGATGAGTTGCCGCAGGATAAAAAGCACTTGCTACAAATGTTCCAAAACTTCTTAATTCTGGTGCATTTTTCTGCTTTAAAATATGTTCAACTCTTAAATCTTCTTTCTCAAAAAATTCAGCATCAATTCTATCTCCTAAATCAACGTTTGACAATAAAACTTCTGCAACTTCCAGCCCTTCCAACAAGTTTTTATATTTCTGCTCGTTGAAAGGGCTACCTAAAAAAAACTTAACTTTTCTTTTTTGGCAAATTCTGCAAAAGCTTCTGCAATGCCATCTTTAGTTAAATAATCGTGGTTAAAAAGGTCGTGTTTTACAATTAAATGTCCATGAGTATCTAATAAATATTCATCTAAATCATTGGCTTTAGTATCAAAATGGTTTACTACTTCTTTTACTGCTAATGGGTTATTATTATTATTAATTGTATGGGCAAAGTCTTTTTTACGTACAAATATTTTTTCGCCACTATTATCTTTACTTGGCTCTTGCATAGTAGCAAAAAATATAGGATAGTCATCTACTTTAGGGCAAAGTTTATCATCCCATTTTTGTACTAATAATACACTTGTTTTAGTACCAGTATGTGGTTTAAAAACATTGCCATGTAAGCCTACAACAGCTAAAATTCTGCATCGTTCGGCAATATATTCTCTTATTCTTTTATCGCTGCTATTATTAAAACGTCCTTGAGGTAATACAATAGCCATACGGCCACCAGATTTTAAAAAATCTAAATTTCTTTCTATAAATAAAATATCTCTACCAACAGCAGTTTGGTATTTGCCATCTGGTTTTTTACCTAATTCATATTTAGCCAAAATACGGCTTTCTTTTATATCGCCTGCAAATGGTGGATTTGCCATTAAAATATCAAATTGAAAATCTCTGTTACTATTTTTATCAGTTCTTAATTTTTTTAATTTTTTCCATCCATCATGATAGGTATCTCTCCAATCTTCATCATCAGTTTTTTCGTCCCATCTATCGTAGTCTAAAGTATTTAAGTGCAATACATTGGTTTGTCCATCACCAGCAATAAGGTTTAAAGTTCTTGCAACACGTACAGCTTTTTCATCAAAGTCAATAGCAAATACTTTATCATTTACATAGTCTGTACATTCTTGAGGTTTATCTTCTAAAGTAAATAAGTGGCTTTTATTTAAACCCTTATTTTTAAGAATTTGCTCCCATACATAAAAAATAGTATGTACTGGGAAACCACAACTGCCAGCAGCTGTATCTATCATTGTTTCATGAGCAGAAGGGTTAAGCATTTTTACACACATATCTATTACATAACGAGGTGTAAAGTATTGTCCTTTTTCTCCTTTACTACTTTTATTAATCAGGTATTCAAAAGCTTCGTCAACAACATCGAGGTTAGAGTTAAAAAGCTTTACATCTTGTAAACTAGAAATACAAACAGATAAGTGAGATGGTGTAAGTAAAATTTTAGCATCGTCTGTAAATACGCCTTCCCATTTTTGTTTAGCTTTGTCAAAGAGGTTTTGAATTTTGGTTTTTAATTCAGTTTCAGTATCGCCATAATTACGAAATTCTAAATGTCTGGTTTTGTTTCTGCCACTTTGCATTTCGTCGAATAGTTTAGTAAAAATTAGTTTAAACAATTCTTCAAAAACATCAACACCAGCATTAGCCAAAACTTCGTCTTCCATTTCAAGAATTAAATCTTTTAAAGATTTTCTTTCTGTAATAAGTTTATCTTTATGTATAAGGTCTTCAATAGTCCAACGTTCTTCTAAAATATCAGAAAGTTTTTGATTGGCTTTAGGAATTTCAGGAATATCTTCAAAATAGTTAGGGTCTTTACGATGATAAAAAGAAATGCTATCGCCATTGCTCCAAATACCAATAGGTGCACCAGTAGCATTGCAATAAGATTTTAATTGTTCTTTACCATCTTTTAATTTAGGTTTTTTAAGTTCTACCATTATATAAGGTGTGGTAGTTTGCTGTTTGTCGAAAATAACAATGTCTGCTCTTTTCTTTTCTCTACCAAAAGAAACAGCATATTCTAATTCCATTCTATCAGTAGGGTATAAGTATTTTTCTGATAATGATAAAACATATAATTGTCTAACAACTTCTTCAGGTGTTAGTTTAATTTCTTTTTTACGTACAAGGCAGTTGATGTAATAATTAATTTTTCCTTTAGTTTCTTTTATAATAATTTTTTGGTTCAGTTGGTTTATTTGTTCATCAGTAAACTGTGTAAGTTTATAGTTACTATCTTTTAAAATTTCTGAAATTTGATTCATAAAGCCAGTTTAGTTTTTAGGTAATCAAATATAATATAATCAACCAGATAAGTAGCATAGTATCTATAAATTAGTAGTTGATTTTTTTAAAATATTGTATTACAATAATATGGTAGTAGCCAATGAATAATATTTTGTTTAGTTAAATGAACATTAAATTTTTAAAAATAACATGTAAGATATTAGCACATTAATTTGGTTTAAAATAGAACATAGTATATATTTGCATTCATCCCTCAACATTACATTTCCTAAATATGAGCTTACAATTATCACAAAAGCAAATTGCTAATCGTATCATGGAGTTGCGAAAAATTAAAGGATTATCTCAAACAGAATTAGCAAAAAGTATTGGTATATCAAGGCCATCATTATCTAAAATAGAAATGGGTAAAAGAAATATTGATATTTTAGAGTTGCATAAATTATCGCAAGTTCTTGGATTTTCAATTGATGAGTTTTTATCGCCAAACTTTCAAACAGATGAAATTTTTAACTATCAACAAACTAAAGAAGTAGTTAAAAAAGAAATACGTATTTCTGTACCAACTATTAAAATGCAAAAATTTAAAAATGTATTATTATATATTTTAGAACGTTGTGTAGGTAAGCCTAATATGGGAGAAACAGTATTAAATAAAATACTTTATTTCTGCGATTTTAATTATTATGAGTTGTACGAAGAACATTTAACAGGTGCAAAATATAAAAAACTTCCTTTTGGTCCTGTACCTCAAAATTTAAGTTCTATCATCAATAAAATGATAGAAAATGAACAGTTGAAATGTATAAAAACAACCTATCATAATTTTCCTCAAAAACGATATATACCTTTAGTAAAACCAGATTTAACACAATTATCAGCAGCAGAAAAGTCTGTAATAGATAATGTGATTTTACAACTAAGCGATTGGAATGCTAATAAAATAAGTGAATACTCTCATAAAGATATTCCTTGGCTTGCTACAAAAGAAAATGAATTTATTAGTTACAATTTAGCTTTTTACAGAGAGTTGCCATATTCAGTAAGAGTTTATGAAGATGAAAATTAAAAGCAATGAAATTTGATACACTACCTGAATATGAAAAAGATATAAAAAAGTTGCTTAAAAAATATCGTACATTATTAAGCGATATAGAAGATGTAAAAAAAGTGTTGAGTATTCGCCCAAATGCACAAGCACCATTTAGTTATAGAATAGAAGGATTAAAAATTAGTAGTTGTGTTATTAAAGTAAAAAAAATAGCCAGCGATAGTTTTAAAGGTAAAGGAAGCAATGCAGGTTTTAGATTGATTTATGCTTATTTTCAGCAAGAGGCTAAAATAGTTTTTATAGAATTGTACCATAAGAGTGATAAAGCAAATGAAGATAGAGAAAGGATTTTAGCCAATTTTTCATAATTTAAAAAATCATTCATCAACCCCCAAAACTAAACACTACTCTTACGCTTTACTATTCTATACATTTGTATAGCTACTGTAGAAAAAATTAAGGCAAAGCCTATATAAAATGTACTGCTTAAGTTTTCATTTTCTTTATAAATAACAAAAGCTAATAAAATACCATAAACAGGCTCTAAGTTTAAAGTAAGGTTTTGTGTAAATGCTGAAATTTTTTTAAGAGCTTGTAATGATAAGTCCATTGTAAAAATAGTACATACTATACTTAAAATTAATAGCCATAAAAAATCGTAAGTGTTGGGTAATAATTTTTCTGTAGGAAAAAGGTGTAAATAATAAGGCATTAATAAAGTAAGTACAATAAAGCCACCTGATAGTTGATACAACATCATCGTTTTTGGTGGTGTATTTACTACAGCTTTTTTACTAAGTATAGAAAATATTACACTAAACAATGTAGCAAAAATGCCAATGATAATTCCTGTACGAAACTTAACATCAAAATGAAAAATAAGATAAATGCCTGCAACTGCAATTAAGCCTAAAAGCATTTCGTACAAAACTATTCTTTTGCCATTCATTAAAGGTTCTAATATAGCAGTAAAAACTCCTGCAGATGAAAGACAAACTAATGCTATAGATACATTAGCATATTTAATACTGCCATAAAAAAATATCCAATGAAAAGTAAGTATTACACCAATACCTGCTAATTGTATAATATTTTTTAAGGGTAGTTTGTGTTGTTGTTGTTTAAATAAAGATATTGTCCATAATACCAATACTGCTATTAATAATCTGTACCAAACTAATAAGCCTTCATTTAATTGAATTGCTTTGCCTAATACACCAGTAAATCCCCAAAGAAAAACAGAGGTATGAAGTTTTATTAATGCAGCTTTCATAAATTAATGAAGGAGAGAAAATAAATTAAGTTATGAAGTTCTACTTTTTTTGTATTTACCCAAAATACTTTGCCACTGAATTTTTAATACACCTAAAACACCTTCTTTAATAATGCCTTTACTCATTTTGCTTACACCTTCTTTTCTATCAATAAAAATAATGGGTACTTCTTTAATTTTAAAACCAAGTTTCCATGCTGTAAATTTCATTTCTATTTGAAAGGCGTAACCAATAAATTGTATAGCATTGAGGTTGATGGTAGCTAATACTTTATTTGTATAACAAACAAAACCAGCAGTAGGGTCGTTTACAGGCATCCAAGTAATTAGTTTAGTATATAATGCACCACCTCTTGAGTAAATATGTCTGTCAATAGGCCAATTTTCTATTTTGCCACCAGGTACATATCTGCTACCTACTGCAACATCTGCACCTTCGTGTTTACAAGCATTATAAAGCCTTATAAGGTCTGCTGGGTTATGAGAAAAATCTGCATCCATTTCAAAAATATATTGATAGCCTTTTTGCAAACTCCACTTAAAGCCATGAATATAAGCAGTACCAAGACCTAATTTGCCTTTTCTTTCTTCTAAAAATAATTGTTGAGGGTAGGTAGTAAATAAATCTTTTACAATTTGTGCTGTACCATCAGGGCTGCCATCATCTACTACCAAAATATGAAAATCTTGTTGAAGCGAAAAAATAGCAGCAATAATTTTTGCTATGTTTTCTTTTTCGTTATATGTTGGTATAATAACAATCTTTTCCAAGTAAATAAGATAATTTTTTAAAGTAGCTAAATTAATAGAAACAAAGATTAAGCAGTTACGATATACAATGTTTAATAAAATATTATCAAATGCTTAATTCTTTTTTAATAAAGTACGATTGAGAATTTCTGTAAATTTTTGTTTGGTATCCATAGCAAAATCTCCTTTCATCATCCAATCGTAATATTGAGGTTCTTCTTTAATTACTTGCTCTACAGGCTTACCTTTATGTTTACCAAAATTAAAAACCTCTACACCTTTTACTTTAATAAATCTTCTGGCAAAATCTACAATATCATCTTCGCCAGTAAATTTTACAATGCTATCTACAGTAGTACCTAATTGAGGATAACGAGCAATTTGTGCTTCTAAAATTTCCCAAGTTGCAGTAGCATCTGCTTCTGCACTATGAGCATCTGTTAAATTTTTATTGCAATAAAATTTATATGCAGCAGTTAATGTTCTTTGCTCCATTAAATGAAAAACTTTTTGTACATCTACAAATTTTCTGCCTTGCATATTTAAGTTGATACCTGCACGTAAAAACTCTTCTATTAATAAAGGAATATCAAAACGATTGCTATTGTATCCACCAATATCACAACCTTCTATAAATTGTTTTATTTCGTTAGCTGATTGTTTAAAAGTAGGTGCATCTTTTACCATATCATCTGTAATACCATGAACTTCTGTAGCACCAGCAGGTATAGGCATTTCAGGATTAATTAATTTACGTTTTACTTGTTTAGTACCATCTTGCAAAATTTTTACAATAGCAATTTCTACAATTTTATCTGCACTAACATTGATACCTGTTGTTTCTAAATCAATAAAAGCAATAGGATTAATTAATTGTAAATTCATGAAGTTTTATTTTTTCAGTTTGGCGAATGTAAAGCAGATTATTATAAAAAGTATAGTAGATTTTTCATAAAACTTACTAACTATCATGTAATAAAGGAAATACTTACATTTGCCACAAATTTTTAAAGCTATGGATATAAAAAATAATATATTAGAAACAA